>JACMKV010000447.1 GCA_014379915.1 Burkholderiales bacterium | reverse complement strand
CGCTTCGTTCCGGCGGATCACCGGCGACGCAGACTGAACTCAAGTGTTTACCCGATACCTCACCATCCTGTCCGGCGAAGTTTATATGGGTCTCGACAGCGCGTTCGAGCCGGACAAAACAAGAAATTCCCGGCCGGCAGCTTCCTGATCGTGCCAGCGGTACCCTGCATTACGTGATCGCAAAGAAGACGAATTTATCCCGGTTGGTCGATGAAGTCGCGGCAGGCGCCGAGATCATCATCGCCAAAAATGGCAAACCGATGGCTAAACTGGTTCCGTACAAAAACGAAAAGTTGGCGCGCAAGCCCGGATTTTGAAAGGCAAGATCAAGATTACGGCCGATTTCCGACGCTGCGCTTCCGCGACAACTGCTCGATAGTTCCGAAGGCTGATGAAGCTGCTTCTCGATACTCAGGTCGTCTCACTTCGCCCAGGCTACTGATTTCTTGTTTGCCGCACGCGCTCGAATAAACAAATCGCAGCTGCAGCTGCGGCGTTCAAGGATTCGGTTTTGCCCGGCATCGGAATCGCGACGCGTTCGCTTGGGACTTGCAAAAGCTCGTCGGAAATTCCTGCGCCTTCATTGCCGACCAGCAAAGCGAGTTTTCCCGTCAGATCGCTATCGAAAATGGTCCGCTTCGCGTCCGCGCAGGTCGCGATAATCTTCCCTTCATAGCGGACGGCATAATCGAGCAGATCGACGCGTTCATGCAGCTTCAACATGAAATGCGCGCCCATTCCCGCGCGCAGCACACGCGGCGACCACACGAATGCGCATTGCTTCGACAGCAGCACATCGCCGACTCCTGCGGCCGCCGCTGAGCGCAGGATGGAACCGAGGTTGCCGGGATCCTGGATGCCGTCCAGCAGAATACAGAAGTCGAGATTGTGTTTTAGCGCAACCGGCGAAGGCGTCGGGATCAGCGCGAGGATGCCAACGTCGGGAGTGAGGGCCGATATTTCTGCGAACAGCGCATCGGGAAGCACGAAAGCATCGAGCGATCGCGCTTCATCGAGCATCAGTTTGATTTCGCTGTACTCAGCGCCGCTGTCGCTGACGATCAAGCTTTGCGGCGCGCCCATTTGTTCGCGATAAGCCGCGATCAGATGCACGCCATCGAGCAGCGTCAGGTTCGATTTCCTGCGCTCGCGCGAGGAATGCGCGAGTTTGAGCAGGGTTTTGTAAAACGGATTGGTGCGGGAAGTGATGCGCTTCACAGTACGCGGCTAATCTGAGCCACGGTCGAGCGCTTCATCGAGATTGCTGGATTCCCGTTTTCACGGGAATGACAATGGGGGTTGTTTATTTGCACGCTTCAGAGCGGGCTTGAAGGGCGCACGTTCGAAAACCTGCCAGCACGTCACGCCGATCCGGCGTATAAAAATTGCGCCAGGTGTTGCGGATCAGACGCGAACGCGTCGCGAAGCAACCGCCGCGCAGGACCTTGTGATTTCCGAACCACGGTTCCGAATATTCCTTGTAAGGGTCGCGCGTGAAACCCGGATAAGGCGCAAACCAGTCCGCTGTCCATTCCCAGACGTTGCCGAGCATCTGGCGGCAGCCGGCTTCGCTGTCGCCCGCAGCAAAGGCGGCAACGTCTGCACAT
>JACMKV010000446.1 GCA_014379915.1 Burkholderiales bacterium | reverse complement strand
CCGCTGCACGGCGCATCGACCAGAACGCTGTCGATCTTGCCGGTCAGCCGCTTGATCTTTATATCGTTTTCATTCTGGATCAGCTGCGGATGAACATTGCTCAAGCCGGATCGCTTCAAGCGCTGCTTGAGATTCGCCAGCCGTTTCTCCGAAACATCCAGCGCGTACAGCCGGCCCTGCGATTGCATCATCGCCCCGAGCAGCAGGGTTTTGCCGCCGGCGCCAGCGCAAAAATCGACGACCATGCTGCGACGTTTGGGCGCGAGGACGAAGCCGAGCAACTGACTGCTTTCGTCCTGAACTTCGATCTTGCCCGCCGTAAAGAGTGGATGACGATTAAGCGTTGGACGGCCCTGCACACGGATGCCGATCGGCGAATAAGGCGTCGGCTCAGCGGCAAAACCGTCAGCCTGCAATAGGCTCAACATCTCGTCGCGATTGGCGAGCAGGGTGTTTACGCGGATATCGAGCGGCGCCGGCTGCATCAAGCTGCGGCCGAGTGCCAGGATATCGGCGTCATTCATGAAACCGGACAGCTTTTCGCTGAGCCAGTCCGGTAGTTCAGCCCGCTCGGCGAGCGACAAATCACCGAGCGGCGCGGCTTTCAGATTCGCGACCCATTTCGCTTCCGATTCGGAGAGGCAAGGCTCGAGCTCGCGCGCATTCAGCCCCTGTACCTTCGCCAGCCACGCCAGAATCATATGACGCGGACCGTGGACCGCCTTGCTGTCGCGGGCCGCTTTGGCTTCATCCGCTTTCAGCAATAGATAATCGATCAGACGCCGTCGCCGCAGCACGCCAAAAACAGCGTCTGCGATGAATCCGCGCTCGTTCTGCGAAAGCTTCGCATGATCCCGGAAAAACTGGTGCAGAACGGCGTCAGCCGGCTTTTCGAGCGGCAGGACCGCGCGCAGGGCGTCAACGGCGAAATCGAGGGCGTGACGGGTTACGCGCATCGACTTCTGTCGGAAAATGCGCCGGACAACGCACCAGACGAAGGATGGACGAAGCGCGGATGGACGGAGCGCAAATTCCGGCGCGGCCAACTGCTGCAAATTGTCGCGAACGACAAGCACCGAAACGATGCCGCGCCCGGCAGATCGGCCGCCGGCTTCAATAACGGATCTTGGTGATGACCTGGTCGAGCGCCGGCTTGCCATCCTCGGCGACCAGCAGGCGTACCGGCAACAGATGATGATCGAGCGCGAGCCACAGCTCGGTTCGGCTGTCGTCGTCGTTTTCGCGCTGCTTGATCAGGTGCAGCGTTTGCAATTCACCGATCGCCGTCTTCAGCTTTTCCTGGCCGGCAAGCACATAGTCGTAAGTCTTGATGCGCTTGCCGTCGGTCATCGCAATGGAAAGCCTCTTTTCCGGTGTCTGCGAAAAGGCAAAGCTGAAAGGAAAGCTCAGTCGATCGAGCGTGTTTTTTTCGAGCGGCAGCCTCGTCTCGCGGCCTTCGCGCCGCAGTTGCAGGGTTGCCGCATCCCAATTGAAGGTCGCCACGGTTGGCGCCTTGCCGCCGCGCCGGTCGCGATATTCCTCGGGACGCAAGCCGTTACCGGTGATGCTGCCGCGGCTCGATTGCTCGATGGTGTCCTTGTTGAACAGCGCGAGCAGGCCTTTGGGCGTCATCTGGTTGGTGATCGCGTACTCGGCGCCGTCCTTGGTTACCGTCTGCTCGGCCACACCGACGACGCCACCGCCGCTGGTAATTTCGTAGCTGAGCTTGATCTGCGCCGGCAAATTCGGCGCCGGCAAATTCGCGATCGGCGAATTTGCCGCGCTGGCGATCGCTGCGAAAAAAAGGAGAAAGCTTGCGATCAAAGACTTAACGAGTTTGTTCATGTAGTGAGTTTCGGGGAAGTTAGAGGTCCGGGCGTTGCCGCTTCATCGACCGCGACGCGCACACGATTGCCGGTAATGCGCAGCCGGTTCTCGGCGAACAGGCGTAATGCCAACGGGTAAATGCGGTGTTCCTGTTCGAGTACCCGGCACGCGAGGCTGGCTTCGGTATCGTCGTCGCGCACCGTCACCACGGCCTGCACGATGATCGGTCCGCTATCGAGCGTTTCCGACACAAAGTGCACGGTACAACCGTGAAATTTCACGCCGGCCTCGAGTGCGCGGCGATGCGTGTGCAAACCGGGGAAGGCGGGCAGCAATGATGGATGGATGTTCATCATGCGGCCCTTATAGCGCGCCACAAACGCGGCCGACAATATGCGCATGAAGCCGGCCAGCACGATGAGCGCGGGATCGAATTCGTCGATTGCGGAAGCGAGCGCATCATGGAAGCCTGCGCGCTCGTCAGGCGGGTATGCGCCATGATCGACAACGCGGCTCGCGATGCCGTACCGATGCGCGAGTTCGATGCCGGCTGCCGTCGGCTTGTCGCTGATCACGCCGGCTATGCGCAGCGGCAAGCCGACATCGATCGCCTCCAGAATTGCCCGCAAGTTGCTGCCTCGTCCGGAGATCAAAACGACGATGTTTTGCATCAGGGCTCAGACGTCAGCACGTCAGAACAGTTCTCGCCTGATTCGGTTCGCGCGCCGCGATGCTGCCGATGCGCGCAGCGGTTTCGCCGGCATTCCACAAGCACTGCAGCGCGCGAGCCTCGTGCTCAGGGGCAACGATCACCACCATGCCGATGCCGCAGTTGAACACGCGGTGCATCTCGTGCTCGTCGATGTTGCCTTCGCGCTGCAGCCAGTCGAATAGCGGCGGCCTAATCCCGCTCCAGCTCCGTTTATCCAATACCGCGCATAACTGATCCGGCACCACGCGTGGAATGTTTTCGAGCAAGCCGCCGCCCGTGATGTGCGCCATCCCCTTGACCGGCAGTG
>JACMKV010000445.1 GCA_014379915.1 Burkholderiales bacterium | reverse complement strand
TAGCACGCCAGCGTGAACGGACTGCCGGAGAAACCGATCAGCGGAATGCGATTGGCGAGCGCCTTGCGGACTTCACGCACGGCGTCGGTCACGTAGCGCAGCTCGATGTTCGGATCAGGGCACGCGAGCCGATCGACGTCGGCCTCGGTGCGAATCGGCCGCTCGAACTTCGGCCCCTCGCCTTCGACGAAGTAGAGCCCGAGTCCCATCGCGTCGGGCACGGTCAGAATGTCCGAAAATAAAATCGCGGCGTCGAGTGCAAAGCGATCGACCGGCTGCAGCGTCACTTCGGTCGCGTACGCAGGCGACTTGGCGAGCCCGAGAAAGCTGCCGGCCCGCTTGCGTGTCGCGTTGTATTCCGCCATGTAGCGGCCCGCCTGACGCATCAGCCAGATCGGCGTGTAGTCGGTGGGCTCGCGCAACAGCGCGCGCAGCAGCGTGTCATTTTGTGGTCTCACGATTTTGATTGGAACATAACCGCGCAAACACGAGAGCAAAAAAAAGAGCAGGCCAATGGCCTGCTCTTTTATAC
Source organism: Burkholderiales bacterium (assembly GCA_014379915.1). Taxonomy (GTDB): domain Bacteria; phylum Pseudomonadota; class Gammaproteobacteria; order Burkholderiales; family JACMKV01; genus JACMKV01. The sequence continues at coordinate 1,079 of JACMKV010000445.1, read as the reverse complement.
AGCCTGAAAATGGATCAGGGCTTCTTGACGTCTTGCTTGATATCTTCTTTTACTTTCTCGGCGCGCACTTTACGACGCTCCACTTTCGCGGCCTTCTTTTCTTCGGCGGTCATGGCCTTTTTGTCCTTCATGGCCATCGGTGCCGCGTCTTTCATCGGGGCAGCAGCGGGTGCCGCCGGCGCCGCATCTTTCATTGCGGGCGCTTTGTTCTCGGTCGGCGTGTTGGCGTAAGGCTTGGTAGCTTCAGCCTTCTTCTTCTCGTCTTTCATTTTGTCTTGCGCGAACGCGACGGTCGCGAACGCGGAAGCAATCAAGGCAGCAAGCAGCTTTTTCATAGTTGTGTCCTGGAACGTGGGTTAATTGATGATTGGCTCGATGGAGACAAATGCCTGAGTCGTTAGCCGAACCCGCATGAAACATGCGCTGGTTCATTGACTCTGGAGCCCCAACGCCCAGCCGGGGCGCAGGTTGACACATTCGAGCCGCTAAGTCGCTGTTTGTGCTGCCAAAAGACTGAAATTTGCCGCTTGCAAGCGCCCGATGATGCTTTTTCGCTACTCCTGCGGCAATGCAAGGCTACGCAGCTGAAAGCGGCCATCCTTGCGAACCAGCCAGGTTTCGGAAAACACGAGCGGCCCCTTGGCAACCAGCTGCGAGGGTGGCGCTGGCAGCGGCGACGACGCCTTGAGCGAACCCAGTGCCATGGTGTCAAGCGATGCGATACCCGGAGAGCGCAAAATTTTTGAACGTGTGACCCTGCCTTCCCGATCAACCGTGACTTCGACCACAATCACAGCGCGTAGCAGATGTTCGGGGCGGCCTTCGAACAGCTGACCACGATTGACTGCATGCACCTTCTCCGCAGCGCTGCGCTTCCAATCCTCCAGTGCTGGATCGAGCGCCGCCAACCGCGCAGCAGAGCGCGCAGGCGCCGCAGACGGGCGCGCGTCGACGGTTTCGATCGGAGCTTTGACAATCGGTGCCGGCCGGCTGCTGGTCGAGTCCGAGGAAACGGCGCCGCCGGACAGTGCGCTAGTCGCGTCGATCTGGGACGGTCTGGGCCGGGCTGCTGACCAACG
>JACMKV010000444.1 GCA_014379915.1 Burkholderiales bacterium | reverse complement strand
GCCACATCGAGAAATTCGTTGTAGTCGAGAAAATCCTCGAGCACGTACGGGTGAATAAGCAGCGTGGTGTCGATTTCGTCGGCGTCTGCCGCGGCCAGTAATTGCAGCTCACGCGCAAGATCGGCGAGCAATGCCTGTTCGCTGCGCGCGTCACTGACGACATAACGAATCTGATCTTTGGCGTGAACGGCTTTGGCGAACGGACACAGGTTGAGGCCGATGACGGCGCGTTCCAGCCAGATGCGCGTCGCCGCTGTCGCTGCCGCAATTGCTTCCGTTGCGCGGGCTTGCGCGCCGGGTTCGCGGACAGCGTTTGCTTTTTCGTTAACGTTCTCTTCCACCGCCCTTACCCGCTTCAGCATTCGTGCCGGCCATTATCCCCTCCCCTCCTCTGGAAGGAGGGGAGGGAGGTGGGCGCTTTTTTTCAGTCTTTTCTTAAAGCTTGCATGCCTTCCGAATTGTCAATCGACTTTCCGTGGATTTCAGACCGAATGGCGTGCTACGCGTGTCGTGCCAAAAACTGATCGAGCCGATTTGCGAATGCCTGGCGATCGGCCTGATTCAGTGTTGCCGGCCCGCCGGTTTCAACGCCGCTGCTACGCAATCCATCCATGAAATTGCGCATGGTCAGATGCTCGCGAATATTGTCCTGCGTGTAAAACTCGCCGCGCGGATTTAGCGCAAACCCGCCGCGCTCGATCACGTCGGCAGCGAGCGGAACGTCGGCGGTGATAACGAGATCACCGATCTCAACTTTCGCCGCGATCTCGTTGTCCGCCACGTCAAAACCGCGCGGCACCTGCAGCGCCTTGAGGTATGGCGAGGCCGGAATGCGAATGAGGTGGTTCGCGACCAAGGTCGTCACAATCCGGCGCCGCTCGGCGGCGCGAAACAGGATTTCCTTAATCACGTTCGGACACGCGTCGGCATCGACCCAGATTTGCATTAGCTACTGCATCCTTCGTATCTCATGTTGATTCTCATGAGTTATCTGCAATATATTGATAAGTAATACATCTATCAACGCTATGATGCGTTTCATAGAACACAGCTTGGAGCGCACATGGCAGTCCTAATACCCGCAATAAACGGTTGCCGGTCGCGCATGACCACGGGCGAAAAGCGTTTCGCCGACCGTCTCGAAGACAAGCTCGAGGACGACTACTGCTGCTGGTACGACGTGCCGATCGGACGCCGCAACGCTCATCCCGACTTCATTATCCTGCATCCGCGCCGCGGCCTCCTGATACTCGAAGTCAAAGACTGGAAGCTCGAGACAATCCAGTCCATTACGAAGCAGGACGTCACGCTGTATGCGAACACAGGCATCAAAACAGACGTCAATCCGCTCGAAAAAGCTCGTCAGTATGCGCACGCGGTCGTCGATATGTTGAAGAACGATACGCAGCTAACGTTCGCATCGGGCAAGCATGCCGGAAATCTTGTTTTCCCATGGACTTATGGCGTCGTGCTTGCCAACATCACGCGAAAGCAGTTCGAGCAGGACTCCGACCTCGCGCAAGTCATCGAACCAAGCCGCGCCATCTGCAAGGACGAGATCACCGAGTCGACTGATGCCGCCCAGTTCCAGTTGCAGCTTTGGAACATGTTCACGCTTAAATTCCAAGGGATGCTGTCGCTCCCGCGCATCAACCGCATACGTTGGCACATGTTTCCCGAAATTCGCATTGCGCCGGCGCAGGCGAAGCTTTTCGATGACTCCGATCCGGATGCCGTGACGCATGCTCAGGTGTTGCGCGTGATGGATATGCAGCAGGAACAGCTCGCGCGCAGCCTCGGTGAAGGCCATCGCATAATTCACGGAGTTGCCGGTTCAGGCAAAACCCTGATACTCGGTTATCGCGCCGAATATCTGGCGAAGGGCGCCACCAAGCCCGCCCTTATCCTCTGCTACAACAAAGAGCTCAAGAACAAGCTCGCGGCGGTCATGGAAAGGAAGGGGCTGCAGGAACGCGTTCACGTCTGTAACTTTCACGCATGGTGCTACGCTCAGCTCAAAACCTATAATCAGACGCTGCCGGCACGCAGCGGCGGCGAAGCGTATTCTGCGGAGTTGGTTGAGCGCGTGATCCGCGGCGTCGACCGCAAGCAGATTCCCGCTGGCCAATATCATTCGGTGCTGATCGACGAAGGACATGACTTCAAACCAGAATGGTTAAAACTTGTCGTGCAGATGGTCGATCCGGAAACGAACAGCCTTCTCGTTTTATACGACGATGCTCAGTCTATATACCAACGAAAGGGGAGCAGCAAATTTACCTTCAGCAGCGTCGGCATCAAGGCGCAGGGACGAACGACGATACTCAAGATTAACTACCGGAACACCACTCAAATACTCGCGCTGTCGGCAAGTTTCGCTGAAGACTTGCTCAAGCCGCGCGAAGCGGAAGATGACGAAATCCCGCTCGCGTGTCCGCTGGGGAGCGGCGGAAACGGGCCAGTTCCGCAAGTCGTCAAGCTGCCCACGTTGCGTAATGAAGCGGAATTTCTTGCCGAGTGCCTGCTGCGTGCAGACGAGGCAGGAACGTCGTGGAAAGAAATGGCAATACTTTGCCCAACTCGCGACGTCATCGACGAGGTCGCCAGCGTTTTCAGCCTTCGAGGTATTCCGGTCGATGTTAGATACAAGAGAAAAACCAGCACTCCTATCTCAAAGGAAGCCGTGCAATTGCTGACCATGCATAGCAGCAAAGGACTTGAATTTCCGCTGGTCGGCATCGCCGGCTTTGGCGCCGTCCCTAAAGAGGCAAATCCGGTAGAAGACGCCCGCTTACTGTATGTCGCGCTCACGCGGGCAACACATCAACTGATCGTTACCTACGGCACTGATTCACCACTCGGAGATCGGCTCGCGGAAATAAGCGCGAGGTTGGCCAGCGATAGAGGGTTGAAGAAGACAACGACTATCGGGGCAACCGAACAAAAGGCGTGTGCGTAAAACGCTTCGGGCCAAACCCCTGCCCTCAAAGCGCTACGGACACCCCCTACAGCCCTCGGTCTTCGCCCCTTCGAAATTCGCGCCTTCGAGTTTGACGCCTTCGAGAATCGCGCCTTCCAGATTTGCCTTTTTGAAATTCGCGCCGGATAGATCGGCGTTGGTCAGATTCGCGCCTTTCAGATTCGCGCGCGAAAAGTTCGCCCCCGAAAGATTGGTGTTTTGCATATCGGCGCCGACGAAATTTGCGCCGGATGCGTTCGCTTTCGACAGGTCGGCGCCATCGAATACCGAGCTGTAAAGCTGCGCTTGCTGCAGGTTGGCCTTGGACAGATTCACTTTCTGCAAGTCGGCTGAGTATAGGTGGGCGAACTGCAGATTGGCGCCGGCCAGATCGGCGGCGCCGCAATAGGTTTGCGGCCGGATTTCACAACCGTTGACGTTTTGCTGCGCGTACGCTGCAGAGTAGAAAGCCGTAAAAACTGCTAACGACGCGACAGCAAGAGATTTTTTATCCGACATACCGGGTTCTCCGTAGCTGTAAAAACCTAAGAGCGCTTAGATCCGAAAGCGTTCGCTCCCGGCTTGACTTCGCGGTATAACCGTATTCATACTTTCTGTCATGAAAACTGCTATTTCCGTACCGGATGAAATCTTCGAATCGGCCGACCAATTGGCGAAACGCAAGGGCATGTCGCGTAGCGAGCTGTATGTGACCGCGCTAAAGGATTTCTTGAGCAAGCACAGTGAGGATGAGGTTACGGCAAAGCTGGACCAAATATACGGTAACGAACCCGGCCTTGAGCCGGCGCTGCAAAGCCTGCAATCCAGGTCCCTTCGCAAGACGAAATGGTGAACCGGGGCGACATCTGGTGGGCAGCCCTGCCCGATCCAGTCGCATCCGAACCCGGCTACAAAAGGCCGGTCATCATCATCCAATCCGATACGTTCAATCGCAGCCGTATTCAGACAGTGATCGGCGTTGCCCTTACCTCCAATCTCCGTCTCGCCGAGGCGCCCGGAAATGTGCGCCTGTCGGCAAGGAAAACCAGGCTTCCCAAGGACTCAGTCGCCAACGTGTCGCAGATCGTCACTATCGACGAAGTGTTTTTGACGGATCGATGCGGGCATCTGGACGCTGAGACCATGCTTCGTATCGATGCTGGTATTCGATTGGTTCTTTCCTTGTAAGTCTAGTGCCAACCGAAGCCGATACCTGCCGCCAGCTTATCGTTCCTCGACTGCTGGCGCTTGGCTGGGACGATGAACCGCATTCTATCGCCGAGCAGCGGACGATCACTGATGGTCGTATCGTTCCCGCCGGGAAAGGCTTCGTGCGTAAACCGACTAAGCGCGTCGATTATCTGTTGCGCTACACGCGCGATTTTCCGCTCGCTGCAGTCGAAGCCAAAGCCGCATACAAAAATGCCGCTGACGGATTGCAGCAGGCAAAAGCTTACGCGGAGATGCTCGGACTCAAGTTTGCCTATGCGAGCAACGGACGCGACATTATTGAGTTCGATTATTTCACTGGGCTCGAAACCAGCCTGGGCAATTACCCAGGGCCGGAAGAATTGTGGCAGCGCTATCGCAGCGGCATCGGCTTGCCCGATCAGCAGACCGCGGATCGGTTGCTGGAGCCATTCAATCATATAGTCGGCAAGGGCGAACGCTATTACCAGCAAATCGCGATCAACCGCGTCGTCGAAGCATTGCTCAAAGGTCAGCGCCGGCTGCTGGTGACGATGACGACCGGGACCGGAAAGACCGCGGTTGCATTTCAGATTTGCTGGAAGCTCTGGAGCAGCCGCTGGAACCGCATCGGCGAGTATCGCCG
>JACMKV010000443.1 GCA_014379915.1 Burkholderiales bacterium | reverse complement strand
CTCGCCGGAGGAAACATCGCAACTCGCTGCTTTGGCAGAGCGATCGATGCGACTGTCGTGCACCCTTCAGGAAGGCAATGCGTGGATCGGGTCAGATCACGCGGGCTGTAACGTTGAACCCAAGCATTTGCAGCGCGGCTCAGACGAGCGCGGTGCGTAAGTCGGGGCGACTTCAAGACGAGAAGGCAGCAATGAGCAGCGATCAGCATTCGAAGTTTCGTTTCGCCAAACGCATTGTTGTCGCGGTTGTCGGTGGAACGGTCACTCTGATCGGTATTGCGCTGATCGTCTTGCCCGGGCCAGCGTTTATTGTCATTCCCATTGGCCTTTCAATACTTGCGACCGAATTTGTGTGGGCCAGAGGATTTTTGAAAAAAGCCCGAGCGATGGCGAGCCGGGTCACGTCGAAATCAAAATCTGAAACTTAGGTCACAGAGTGGCAGTGGCGTGTTGATCAGCCTCTTCCGAACCTGCGGCGCCACTTGAAGTTTGGCCTACAACTTGTGGTAGGAGCACATCTTTTTGTTGCTACATCTTGCGCACCAGCATAGAGTGCTGCCCACCGCAATCGACCGAACGGAGTACTGCGAATGTTTGACATCACGAAGAGTGCGTCGCTGGATGCAGCGTTGATCGTCAAGCAGCTGGATCGCACTGCATCCTTTAATCCGAACGCTCGGAAGGCCGTCGAGCAGATGCAGTGGATCACCGCACAAGGCAGTGCCGCCCGCATTCTGGGGGCGTTGGCCGATGGCGTGACGCCCACTGCCGCCTCACTGTCCATGGGCGTGTCGATGAATGGTTCGCCGTTCGCCAATATGTGCGAGTTTGTCACCTTGACCAACGCCGGTCTGGATCCCGAGGTCGGCAGGCAGAGCGTCGGCGAGTTGTGCAAGGACGACGCCGCTTCTGCGGTTGAACTGTGGGCAAGAGAACAGAACCGAATTCGCAGCCTGGCTCGCATACTTCATGGCGGACGCAAGCTGAATTACGTGTGGTTCGCGAAGCTCGCCGCCTATAACCCGACTGCAGGCCGCACTGAGCTGCACATGGCGCTTTCCAAGTGGACCGGCATTTCATTCGAGCAAATTTTCGCAGCGCGCAAGCTGCTGCGGACACTCGCTAACGCCGCACCTTTGCGTGAAGCCGGATGTGTCGCCGGTTATCTACTCGCCGGCGAAGTGCCACAGCTGGCGACGCTTGAGCCGCTCGATATCTTTCTCGAGCTAGGCGGTCATGTACAGCCTGCCGATAGAAGGGAAACCGATCAGCCCGAGCACGATGATCTGGAGAGGTTTGCGCTGACCACGTTGGGAGGCCTGGTTGCCGAGCAAATCATCGGCGAATTGCCGCGCGACGTGGCGCTGCTGCGCGCTGCCCGCGACATTGCGCAATTCGACGGGCTGCAGCGCGAAATCTTCGGCATCATGCAGCCCAAGCAAGTTTTTGAGATGTACGAGCGCTTTGTCGCCGAGTGCTTCCTACCGCATGAGCACGCGATTCGCGCGATCGCGGCGGAATTGGAAAAGCGCGGCCGGTTGGAGTCGAGTCATCTCTTTGCGCTCGGCGTGCGTCTCGGTTTGTTACACACCACACAAACTGTGGAGGGCTAAGCCGCGACCGGTAGCTCCGATAACAGCGCCTTCAGGGACTCGAGCTCGACCGGTTTCGCAAGATGCTCGTCAAACCCGGCTGCGAGCGCAGAGCGTCGATCTTCCTGCATGCCGTAGCCGGTAATCGCAATAAGCCGCAAACGAGAGGTCGCGGGGTTGCTTCTCAAGCGGCGTGCAACTTCATAGCCATCGATATCCGGTAAGCCGATATCGATCAGCACAAACTCCGGCGCAAGCGAAGACGCCAACCCAACTCCTTCCTCGCCGCTCGTTGCGACGGACACTTGATGCGCGTCGAGTCGAAGAAGCTCGGCCAGTGTTTCACGCGCGTCGTCGTCATCCTCAATGATGAGAACGCGACGCGTCACAGCCGGCGTAGTCGCGGTTTTGACCGTGGTCAGTGCTTCCGGACGTTCAATAGCGGGTAACTCGACGTGCGGATATTCAAGGTTTGCGCGCTATTCCAAGTTGGCCGCGTAGCTTAATGAACGACCCT
>JACMKV010000060.1 GCA_014379915.1 Burkholderiales bacterium | reverse complement strand
GACCACACCATGGTGCGCCAGGGATTGCGCGGCCTGATCGAAGAAGAGTCCGACATGCAGGTAGTCGGCGAAGCGCAGGACGGCCTGCAGGCGATCGCGCTGACCGGCGAACTCGCGCCAGAAGTGGTTCTGATGGATATCAATATGCCGAGAATGGACGGCATCGAAGCGACCCGCCGCATCAAGGCCGCGAATCCGAAAGTTCGCGTAATCGGGCTGTCGATGCACGTCGACGCCGGCGTCATGAATTCGATGCGTGCCGCCGGCGTCTCGGATTATGTGACCAAGGACACCGTGGCCGATGTGCTTTGCAACGTCATCCGCGAGCAGGTAAAGAATAAAAGCGTCGACGGATGAGGCGGGTTGGGTCGAGGGTTTGAGCGATATGGCTACGTTCGTTACCAAGGAGGCTCCTCAGTCCGGCGTTTGCAACTTCCTGCGGTGCGCAAGCTTTGCGGTGAAGATAGCCGGCCCACCCCGGCGCTGCGCAACCTCTCCTGATATCACTCGCGACTCGGCGCTTCGCGCCACACCTCGTCAGACCGCTCCACCCCGTCAAGGGCCGACGCGAAGCGTGTTTAGGTTTATCTATCCTCCAAGGAGATGCTACCCCGCCATGCGTGTCTCCCTCCCCGAGAGGAGGTAGCGAGGGCCGCGGCACTCCGTATCTCCCTGCTCGTAGAAGGGGAAGAAAGAAGCGCGGGGGTGGTGATTTTGCTCGTGGCGTGGTGGCGTTTCCGCCGCAATCCGTAAAGTTGCCCGCGCTGGCATTTCATGCTGTCCGCATGTAATTCTTGCAGTACTTGTAAATTTTTCCCTGACCATGCTGACGTAACGCTTCGATTGCCGCGCGGCCGATCGCGAGCTTACCCGCGGATCGATCATTATCTAACGTAACCGCGGCCGCCTTGCGGGCGTTTTTTAGCGGTATGCTTTTTGCCTAAAATGTCTTTCGTTAAGAGGAAATCAAAGGAGACAATAATGAGTGATGTGAAAAAGGAAGCATCCGGATCCGCCGGTTCCAGGGGCGAGCCCTACCCGGGATCCGGATCGAATACGTCGCAGCCCAAAGCCGATGCCCCCAGGGATTATGCGAAGGAATATTCGACGCAGTCGCAATCCACGCAATCGCGCAGCAAGAACGCCAGCAGCGGCGAGGCCGGTGAAGCGATCGAGCGTACGCGCCAGCAGGCGACCCAGTTGATGACCGATGCCAAGCAAAAAGGCCAGTCGATGATCGACGAAAAGAAACAGCTTGCGGCCGATGAAATCGCCGGCATGGCCAACGTGCTGCGCAAGACCGCCGAGAATCTGAGTCAGGAAGATCAGATCACGACCAGCCATTACGCCGAGCAGGCGGCAGCCGGACTCGATCGCCTGTCGACGACCTTGCGCGATCGCGATATCACCACACTCTTGCATCAGGCGGAAAGCTTTGCTCGCCGTTCGCCCGGACTGTTTTTTGGCGGCGCGGTGGCGGTCGGCTTCTTCTTTTCGCGCTTCGTGAAAAGCACCAGCCACCGCAGCGAATCGGATTACTACGGCAGCAGTTCTGATTTTTCTCGCGAGCGCAGTTCTGGCCGCTCGCACGACAGCAGCACCTGGGAATCGCGCGATACCGGTGTGCGTACCGGTTACGCCGAAGCAGCCAAGACCGGCTCGGGTGATCGCGCCGGCAGCGGCGCCGCGTCGCATAGCGATGCGCTCGGCGATACCGTGCACAACCTGCCGACGCCAGGCGAGCCCGTGGTCGCCATGCCGCGCTCTGCCGAAGACATGAGCCGCAACACCGATCCGAATTCGCCGTACGGCGCCGATTCGCGCAGCTTACCCCATACCGACAAACGCTCTGGAGGCCCAAATGCAAGTTAAAGAAGACCGCTCATTACTCTCGCTGATCTCTGATCTGACGCAGGAGACCTATACGCTGGTGCGCAAGGAGGTTGCGCTAGCCAAGGCCGAGATGTCGCAGAAGGTTTCGCAGCTCGGCTCCGGCGTTGCTTCGATCGCCATAGGCGGCGCGGTGGCGTTTGCCGGCATGCTCGTGCTGCTCGACGCCGTCGTCGCCAAGCTGACCGAGGTTCTGCCGGCGGATATGGCAGCCTGGCTGTCACCGCTGATCATCGGTGCCATCGTCGCCATCATCGGTTTGATCATGCTGATGAAAGGCAAGAGCAATCTCGAAGCGCAGAATCTGATGCCGCAGCGTACCCTCAATTCCCTGCAGCGCGACAAGGACCTGGCGAAAGAACACAAGGATATGGCCAGGGAGCAATTTGCCAAGGAGCAAACGCGATGAGCCACCATAATCACCAACACAATGGCAGCACCGATCAAAGCCCGGAAGAGATCGAAATCGAGATCGAGCAAACGCGCCGGGAAATGGACTACACGCTCGGCCAGATCCAGCGCAAGTTGTCGCCGGGGCAAATGGTCGACGAGGGCATCGCCTACCTACGTAACAGCGGCAGCGGCGAATTCGCTTCCAACTTCGGCGTCACCGTCAAAAACAATCCGATGCCGGTCGCGCTGTTGAGCGTCGGCCTCGCGTGGCTGATGATGGCGAGCAAAAACCCGCCGAGCCGGTTTTCCGCTGGGCGCTTTTCCACGGAGCGCTATCCGACCGACTACGCTGCGCCCGAGTCCGCTGCCTGGAATGATAACGAGCCGTCGTCGGGACCCGGTATTCGCGAGCGCGTTAGCCACGCCATGAGCAGCTTCGGTAGCAAGGCGAGCGATGCCGGCAGCAAGGTAGCGACGGCCGCGCACAACGTCGGCGACCGCGTCAGCGAAGCCACGAGCAGCTTCGGCAGCAAGGCGAGCGATGCCGGCAGCAAGGTAGCGACGACCGCGCACAACGTCGGCGACCGCGTTTCGCACTATGCGAGCGGCGCGCGCGACAGCGCTTCGCATCTCGCCTCGAGCGCAAGCCAGTTCGCATCCGGCGCGCGCGACAGCGCAACGCACCTCGCCTCGAGCGCACGCGAGCGCGCCATGCGGGCGGCCGACGCGGCCCG
>JACMKV010000442.1 GCA_014379915.1 Burkholderiales bacterium | reverse complement strand
TTTTTCCGGGAAACCGCTTGTGAATCGCCTCCGCAAACGACTTCGCAAACGCGAGGTCGGGCTTGCCAGTCTCGCACCACAGCAGGTCGGCATAAGGCGCGTACGCGAGGCCGCGCGACACCGCCTGCATAAGACCTGGCTTCGTCTTGAAGAACCCTTCGACGGTGCGCTCACCGGTCAGGTACGGCGCATCGTTCTCGTCGACGTCGGACGTGACCAGGTCGGCGGCCTCGGCGTCGGTGCGCGCCAAGAGGACCGTCGACACTCCGCAGACGTCCGCCGCAAGCCGGGCTGCCACCAGTTTCGCTACCGCTTCGCGCGTCGGCACCAGCACCTTGCCGCCCATGTGGCCACATTTCTTTACCGAGGCGAGTTGGTCCTCGAAGTGCACGCCGGCCGCGCCTGCTTCAATCATCGACTTCATCAGCTCGAATGCGTTGAGCACTCCGCCAAAGCCGGCTTCGGCATCCGCGACGATCGGTGCAAAGTAATCGACGTATCCCGCGTCACTGGGATTCTTGCCCTCCATCCACTGGATCTGATCCGCGCGGGCAAACGTGTTGTTAATGCGCCGGACCACCGCCGGCACCGAGTTCACCGGATAAAGCGATTGATCCGGGTACATCTCGCCGGCCAGATTCGCGTCGCCCGCGACCTGCCAGCCCGACAGGTAGATCGCCTTCAGGCCGGCCTTCACCTGCTGCATCGCCTGGTTGCCGGTCAATGCCCCCAGCGTGTTCACGTACGCCTCACTATTCAACAGGCGCCACAGCTTCTCGGAACCGCGCTTGGCGAGCGTGTGTTCGACCTGGACCGAGCCGCGCAGCCGTATGACGTCTTCCGGTCCGTAGCCGCGCTTGATTCCCTTCCAGCGGCCGCTCTCGTTCCACTCCTTCTGAAGCCGTTGCGCATCGAGTTCGCGTGCCGTCATGCCGTTGCTCCCGCTGTTAAGGCCCAGATCGCCCGGGCGTGGGTCATCGAAAAGGGACAGCAGAAATCGTACGAGCATTTATGCAGCGCAACAAGCTCGCTAATTTATACAAGAGCAAACAATTTTCTTATCTAAACATCCACATAGGCGGCTCATACCGCGATATGAAACTTTGAGAACCCGTTTGAAACTCTGCGTGCTGCCCTGCAATACTCATATTCCGGATTACGAAATGAAAAGCTTTGAAATGAAACGCGGCCGATTACCAAAGATGCGGCATAGGAAGCCACGCCGAAATTGGATGCATGCGCCCGCGCATTTCGGGCAAATCCCGATGAACCTGATCTGCCACATTCGCGTTACCGATTCAACGCGCTGGCAAAGGGCTGGCGCACTAACCCACGCGAAACACCATGAACGTGCTCGGCATCCAACTGAACGCCCCGTCCCTGATGGGCCTGATACGAATGCTCGGCTTTACGCTGGCTGCGATCGCGCTGGTCGAGATGGCGGATTCGATGAATTCCGGCGTGTGGGCCAGCGAAGGATCGCTGTCGTTTATCGTCGGTGGCTTCTCGGGTTTCTTGCTGAACGAATCGGGTGCCGATTTTTCAAAACACGGCTGGCGCGCCTTTGCGCTGCTGATGGCGTGCGCGATCTTCGTATTCCTGGCGTTTAGCCTCGCGCTGTAATCACCTTACGCAGCAACCGGCCGGCTGCGCGCCGTAGTGCCGATCCACATGGCCATGAGCAGCGCCGCCACCAGCAAGACTGCGACCGCCACTAACGCCGCTTGAAACTGCCCGGCGTCGAGCAGCGGACCAAACACCAACGGCGACAACGCGAGCCCCACATCCAGGCCCGAATAGACGAAACCGTAGATGCGGCCGAAAGCGGCCTTGCCGAACTGACTCGTTGCTGCGCGCCGCACCAACAGATCGCGATTGGGTCCTGATGTGCCGACGCCGAAACCCATCAGCGCCATCACCGGCAAGACGAGAGCCGCGCCGATTTGACCCGACGCCAGCATCAGCGCCATCAGCGAACTGAATCCCAGTGCGATCGCGATCAAACGCTCGTTGCGCTCGTTGCGCGACGCTAGAAAGCCACCGGTAATCGTTCCGGCTGCGCTGCCCAGCAAATATGCAGTCAAACTGCCGGTAGCAACGACCAGCGACAGACCGTAGACGTTGCCGAGAATTGCTGGCGCAAAATTTTGCAGGATGCCAAACGACGCGGTCGCGAAAAAGAAAAACGCAAAGCAAAGCCACACGGAAGTCGAGCGCAAGAATGCAAACTGGTTCGCTGCCGGTTTCTCAACGGCCGCAGTTTGCGCGTGGCTTGGGACAACCAACTCCGCGGCCGCATTCGCCAGCATCGATCGCCTCCAAAACAAGATGGCGAGAACGACTGCGCCTACACCAGCCGCCGCAAATCCGGCTGCTTGCCATCCGGCGAACGTTGCGATGCCTGCCATAAACACCGGCGCAGCCGCCCAGCCGAGATTTCCGGAAAGTCCGTGCACGGAAAATGCATGCCCGAGACGCGGCTGCGCCACTCGGCGATTGAGTAGCGTGAAATCGGCGGGATGAAAGATGCTGTTACCAAGCCCCGCCACTGCTGCGGTCAACAACAGCATTGCGTAGCTATTCGAAACGCCGAGTATCACGCCAGAAAACGCTAGCAGGCCGATCCCGAAGAACAACACCGGCCGCGACCCGACCTTATCGACGATAA
>JACMKV010000441.1 GCA_014379915.1 Burkholderiales bacterium | reverse complement strand
TTACGTGAATGGCGAATTCATCGGTGGCTCGGATATCCTGACCGAGATGTATCAGAACGGTGAATTGCAGAAGCTGCTCCAGAACGACTGAAGTCTTTCAAGCCAGCGTGGAGGCCGGCCTGAAGCGCCGGCCTTTTTGTTTGCCTTGCTTGAGCGTAGATACCATCCCGCCCGCGTTAACTCTGCGCTATCTTGCTGCGCGACGACGCGCTGACCCGCGGAAGCCGGATTTCGCGTGAGCCAACTGATCGGCACGTGAGTACCGCACGCTCGCCAGTTGGCGTGTTTTCCGGAAACAACATCCGAGGAATTCAAAAGCAAGACCCGGAGTGCAGCGCTACCCAGCGATGTCTAAACTTCCAATCATCGAACATCAAATCGTTGAGAGGATCAAATGAACATGTATACAAACACTGAAACGCACGCGGCAGCGACCGTGAGCGACCCGCGCTGGGTAGCCGTTGTCGCCCGCGATCCAGAGGCGGACGGCAAGTTTTTCTACTCGGTCAAAACGACCGGCGTCTACTGCCGCCCGTCCTGCGCAGCACGTCCGGCGCGGCCCGAAAACGTAGCGTTCCATCTAACCGCCGCGGATGCCGAACGCGCAGGCTTTCGCCCCTGCAAGCGCTGCAAACCGGATCAGCCTCCGTTGGGCGAGCAGCACGCGGCCAAGGTGGCCGAGCTGTGCCGGCTCATCGAGAGTGTCGATGAGGCGCCGAGCCTGGAGGAACTGGCGAACCATGCGGGCTTAAGCACCTACCACCTGCATCGCGTGTTCAAAGCCGTCACCGGTTTAACGCCCAAGGCTTACGCGGCAGCGCATCGCGCCAGGCGCGTCAGAGCGGAACTTGTTAGTAGCAACACGGTGACCGACGCGATCTACGGCGCCGGGTTTAACTCCAGCGGGCGCTTCTACGAGAAATCGAATCAGGTATTGGGCATGACGCCGACGAACTATCGCGCAGGCGGCTCGAATACCGAAATCCGCTTCGCCATCGGCGAGTGCTCGCTCGGCGCTATCCTCGTTGCTCAAAGCGATCGTGGCGTGTGCGCAATCTCCATGGGCGACGATCCCGATGCGCTGGCGCGCGATCTGCAGGACCGGTTTCCGCGAGCCAACCTGGTAGGCGGCAACGCCGAATTCGAGCAACTTGTGGCGAAAGTCGTGGGATTCATAGAGGCGCCGGGGCTCGGTCTCGACCTGCCGCTCGATGTGCGCGGCACCGCATTCCAGCAGCGCGTCTGGCAGGCACTGCGCGAGATTCCGGCCGGCGAGACGGCGAGCTATGCCGCCATCGCCAACCGCATCGGCGCTCCAAAAGCGGTCAGGGCCGTGGCCCAGGCGTGTGCCGCCAACGCTCTAGCGGTCGCGATTCCCTGCCATCGCGTCGTGCGCAACGACGGCGCGCTGTCGGGCTATCGCTGGGGAGTCGAGCGCAAGCGCGCGCTGCTCGACCGGGAGGCGAATGCGTGAAAACCCCCACGCTCACTTCGTTCGTTGCCCCCGAGGGGGCGGCCGCCGGCCTTTGAGGCGGCTCTGCGGCGGGCGGCGATGAATGCGCGAGACAAGAATGCGTTGAAAATCGGCGCGACAAGCAGGCATGGCGACTGCGCCATCACGAAACATGAGAGCTGCGCCATGCCCGTTTCCCTCACCCCCAGCCTTTCTCCCAAAGGGAGAGGGAAGCCTCGTGAGCGGCTCAGCGACGTGCATGGTAAGGACGTGACGGAGCGGGTGAGTTCGATCGACTGGGAGCGGGTGTCGCAAGACCTGGATGCCCAGGGCAGCGCGCTGATCGAGCGCCTGATCACTCCAGCCGAGTGCGAATCGTTGGCCGCGCTGTACCCGCTCGATGACAACTTCCGCAGCCGCGTAGTCATGGCTCGCCACGGCTTCGGGCGCGGAGAGTACAAGTATTTCAACTATCCGCTGCCCGAGATCATTGCAGAGTTGCGCACGACCATCTATCCGCGCTTGGCGCCGATCGCCAATCGCTGGAACACGGCCATGGGCATCGACGTGCGTTTCCCGCAGAAGCACGCGGATTTCATCGCGCGTTGCCACGCCGCTGGCCAGACCAAGCCGACGCCGCTGCTGCTCCAGTACGGCGCCGGCGATTACAACTGCCTGCATCAGGATCTCTACGGCGAACACGTGTTTCCACTGCAACTCACGATCCTGCTGGCCGAGCCTGAGCGCGACTTCACGGGCGGCGAGTTCGTGATGACGGAGCAGCGCCCGCGCATGCAGTCGCGGCCCGAAGTTGTTCCGCTGCGGCAGGGTGACGCGGTGGTCTTCGCCGTCCATCATCGTCCGGTACAGGGAACACGCGGCGTGTATCGCGTCAACCTCCGGCACGGCGTGAGCCGCGTGCGCTCGGGCCGCCGGCATACGGTGGGAATCATCTTTCATGACGCGAGCTGAGAGCGCCTGATGACGTTGGCGACCGGAGTCGCCGCGCTATACTCGAACTTTGGCAGGAGGATTTATGCGGTATCGCATCGCGCTACACCTTTCCGACGAGGGCTTTTCCGTTTCCGTTCCTGGCCTGCCGGGTTGCTGGTCTCAAGGGCGGACGGAAACCGAAGCCATCGAAAACATAAAGGACGCTATTCGCGAATATCTCGCCGTCATCGAAGAACAGCTCCGCGGCGAAGAAATCCGTGAAATAGAAGTGGCCGTTTAGTCTTGTCCAAGATCGCCGGCATCAGCCATCTCGATGCCGTTCGTGCTCTTGAAAAAGCCGGTTTCAAAGTAGTGCGTCAAGGTAAGCATATTGTCATGTCGAACGGCGGCCGCATTCTTGTTATTCCTCGCCATAACCCCGTCAACGCTTTCACGCTCGGCGGGATCGTTCGCGATGCGGGCTTGACCGTCGAGCAGTTTCGCGAGCTTTTGTAGCTTTGTCAGTTCAGTTCTGCTGGACTCCCGAAAAACCAGATAGGTTTCATTTACTCCTTGGCGTGCCCTCATCCTGGTCGACTTGCTTAT
>JACMKV010000440.1 GCA_014379915.1 Burkholderiales bacterium | reverse complement strand
TTGCGCGCCCAAATCGCGGCCGAACTCCTGCCACCTCTTTTCAACGCAAGTTTTTAGCGCCGCCCACAGGCCGGGCTCGTTGGGATTGCCTTCTACAAAAATCCGGAAAGAATCGGCAAGGAAAGCGGGCTCGTCGAGTGCGGGCGTAATGTAAGTCGCGTCAGTCCTGATTTTAGGAACCAGATCCTCAAGCAATTTTTTCAATAGTTTGTCGTAACGAGGCTTTTTTTGTAATGCCATCATCCAGGTAGGGGTAATATGGCTCGTCATCGGGAGAGTAAAAGCAGTCCACCCAAACCTGATCTTTCAATATTTTGTCCTGCAGACGCTTGTGTGCATGCACGAGTTGTTTGGATTTTTCGGACAAGACGAGTAAATACAAGCGGTGTTCCAAGCCAAAGTCGCTAAACAACTCCTTGAAATAATCGAGTTCTTTCAAACACCAGTCCGATTCAACATAGTCTTCGTAAACCATGATCATCATGCAGAACGATTGTTTGATTCTCTCGTGTAACTCTTTGCTCAAGTCGCCACCGACTACCGGTTGTTCTTTGGAAAGATGCAAGGGACGAGCGCCGTTTTCCTGGCGGTTGAGCTTGGCTTTCAGAAGAACTTCGAAATCCTTTCTGAAATTGGAAATCCAGAAATTGGATAGCGTGTCATCGGCCAAAGAGTAGCTGATGAACGCCGAATACTTGCATTCAGAATAGCGCGTTGTGACAAGCTTTTTCACCGAAGTCCTCCTTCCTGGCAGGGTAAACAAGGCCGATGGTTTTTCGGCGTATAGCTATAAAACCAGGAATTTTTGTGTTTTCCATAAGACTGAGGGGAGCTTAGGTAATTGAATCTTCGCTTTGTTTTGGCCTTTACTCACAGGGCAGAACAATGATGTGTAATTATGCGAAGTAAAATCGCACTTGACAATACTACTTTTGACCTATACGCGCGCTAACGCCATAGGAGAGACAGCCCGACCGAAAGCTATCAAGTAAGACGTCCATCGTTTAGGATCAATAAAGCTAGGAGGATCTTGAAGAATCGCAGCGAAAATCACTGGGCGAGAACAGATTTTGTCGATTTTGTAGGCCATAGTTATTCTATTGACCAAAAGCGGCGAAATATGGGACCGGCCAGGCGGATTTGCAGCCGGTTTCCTTCAAGTCCGACACGCTCCTAGATGCGCAAGTATCCGTAAGCGATAGCATGACTGTGATGCGAACCGTGCCGAAACTTCCGGCATACGCTATGATCATACGCATGATCATGTCAGCCGAAAGCGAGGGGAGCACAGCATGAAAACCGAACGCATGACCATACTCGTAACGCCGGCCGAAAAAGCGGCGATTGCGGGCCGCGCCAAGCAACTCAATATCAGCGCCGGCGAGGTCATTCGACGCGCCGTCCAGGTCTATCAGCCGGCCGACGACAGCGAGGCGATACTGAGCGCCCTGGCGGACGAATTGCAGAAGGCGGCACGAGAGGCCCGACAGGCAATGACGGATGCCCGCCGGGAACTCGACGAGACCTTGCGCTGCCTCTCGTTGAAGCGCTCGTCAAAACGCGAACTCAAGCGGAACGCTGCCTGATGGCGGCTTTCGATCGCATACTCGACGGCATCAAGGAAGTACTGAGAGCAACCGACGAAATCAAGCGCCTGTCCGAAGGCGTCAAGATGCTGGCCATCGAGATGCGCGACATCGACCGCCGCCTGGTCAGAATCGAGACCATGGCTGAAATCGCCAAGTCGCAGGGCGCGCCGCGTTCGAGCAGGAAGCTGCCGAGGTCGGCTGAAGCGGAATAAGTCAGCTGAACGAGAGTAGTTTCAGGAAAGCCCAATTCGAATCTCTCAAGCCACAGAGTTCACCGAGAAGATCAAAGCAAAGCCGCTTTTGAGTTTTTCTCTGTGGTCTCTGATCTCTGTGGCTGGTTTTTGCTTTACGACGCGATCGTCCGCCCGTTTCAGCCGCAGCACCTCCGCGCTCGAACACTTCCATCACGGCAACGCGGCGAGATGATCGGCAAGACGCAGCGCGAGTGCTGCCAGTGTCAGGCTCGGGTTTGCCGCCGGGATCATCGGAAACACCGACACGTCGCAGACATACAGATTGCCGTACGCTTCCACGCGTAAATCCTCGTTTACCACGCCGCTCTGATTGCCGCTCATGCGCATCGAACCGCCGGCGTGGTGCACCGTCCCTTCATTGCCGAAATGCATGCCGTCCGCCGGGTTGAATTGCGCCTGCAAAAAACCGAGGATGTCGTTGCGCAGATTTCGCGCCTCGTCGAACAGGTGCGAGCCTGACAGATTGTGGTTGACCTTGACGCCGAGCTTTTGTCCTTCGCCGCGGTGCACGATGCGGTTGCCGTCATCGAGCCGACTCGCCATAACGAATTGCAGCCGCGCCATCGTGCGCTGATCCGACCCCACCTGTTGCCGCCAGACGTCGTCATCGGCGTGCGCCACATCCCAATACTTCGGATTGATAAGCAACTCGACGTTGTACGGATGCTGGGTACTCGCTGCCTGTTTGTGAAACATCATGACCTTGGCGTGATTCTCGAACCCGGCCCACGGACTCGCGGCGCTCAACTCGTAGCTGTTCGAGAAAAAAGCCGGGTGGTCGGTCAGGCCGACGCCGATCTTGTGCTGCGGATCGGATAGCCCGCTGCGCAGGGCGATGCGCGGCGATTCCAGCGACCCCGCGGCCAGCACGATACGTTTCCCGCGATAACGCCGCGTTTGATTACCGGCCAGATCCTGACAGACGACGCCGGTCGCTTTGCCGCCGCCGGTCTCGATATGCGTGACCAGATGGTTCAGATTGATGGTCAGATTATCGCGTCCCGCGGAGCCGTGGAACGACAGCGAATCCAGCAGCAACGCGGCCGTGGAGAAAGTTCCGGTCGAGGCCTCGATAACGTTGCGCAGCGTTCCTTGTTGATCGAGGTTCGGCTGATGGCGTGAACGCGGCAGATCCTCGATTTGGTAATCCGGGAAAGCGCCGCGCAATGCGGCGACCAATTGATTCTGAAAAGCGCCGAGCGTCATTTGCTTGCGCATCACCTTTTCGGCACGCGGATAACCCTGAGCGCTTGCCAGGAAGTTGCGAACATTCTGCGGCCACGAGCCGATCTCCCAGTCGTGCATGCGCGGAATCAGGCCTGACCAGAACACCGAGCGGCCGCCGAAATTCATTTGCACGCCGAACAGGAAATCCGAACCCGGCTCGTTCGTGAAATGGCCGACCTGATGGTGCGACGGCATCCTGGACCAGTCGCCCGGAAGGTTGGTGATATGAGTCGGATAAAGCAGGCTGCCGGCCTCGAGCACGAGCACGCGTCGGCCTGCATCGGACAGCGCGTCGGCAAGGATGCCGCCGCCCATGCCCGAGCCGATTACGATAACGTCGTACTCGATGCTGTCATCGGGATTGCCGGGGATCGCGTCCTGCTGAAGCTTGTTGTGATCGCTGCGCAGATTGTCGTAACCGTGCAGATAGCGCGGCGGCGTCGTCCCGAACGTAACGTCCTGCTCGGTAAAGACATGCTCGCCGGCCGCTTGCAACGGGATATCCGGCCCCTCCATCCACGCCGATTTGTCGAGTACGAATTTCATTGCGAAGCCGTGCCGATACCTGGCTTTCTCGAGGAAGAACACCCATTCGCCGTTGTAATAGGCGCCATGAATATCCTGCGACCAGCCGTCGACGCTGTTGCGGAACGTGACCAGATGGTTTGGCCGGAAGCGCTCGGTGCGAAACTTCACATAGAACTTGTCGACGGGCGCCGCGAGGAATGCTCTCGGCCGCAGCGCGTGATCGACAAATGCCGGCTCGGCTTCGGTCAGCGGCCCGGCCGAACCGCTATGGTAGGGAACAAAATCCATGGCGCCCTCGCTTTAGCCTGGATAGAACGCAGCGAAATCCGAAAAGTTATTGGTCACGATCTCGATATGATTTGCCAAAATCTCCGGAGTCCATGTCGTTGCATCCGGGCTACTTCCGTTCATCGTTCGCCGGGATGATTCGTTGTTTCGTAGCCCGGATGGAGCGCAGTGAAATCCGGAAAAGGTGTTGGCTAGGCCCTGGTATGACTGGAAATTACGGATTCCATTTCGTTTCATCCGGGCTTGCTGTCCTCGCGGCTACTCGTTGTCGTGCGATCAGCTATCCAACGACGTTTGCTGTCGCGTAGCTTCGCGACCTGATCAACGCTCGCTAGCTGCGAATTGCCCGCCCTCGCCGGCCGTAGTGGCAGAACCTTCAGCGCTCCGCTTCAAGGCGTAGGCACGGACACGCGTTGCCCCGTAACCGTACCGTTGCCGCCGCCGCCACCATCCGACTGCCACGTTGCGCTGAAGCTCGCGCCCGTCGTCGCGCTGCGCATTTTGAGCGTGCGTACAATATTGCCAAGCGTCCAGCGCACGACCGCGGTGTCGTCCGTAATCAGCCCATCGATCGCGCCGCGAAAACACAGGTATTGGCTAGCGCCGGTCAAGCGCTCGCCGTCGCGGCGCAGGATCAGGCGTATCGCGGTCGATTGACCGAGCCTGGCGCCGGAAATCGTTCCTTCGTACACGCCCGACCACGGCCCCGCCGCGAACCGTTCGCCGGGCCGGGGCAAGACATTCAACACCGCGCCTTTACGCGGCAGCAGATCTTCAGGCTGATAAGTCAGTGTGCAATCGGCCTGCGTTACGGCCAGCGATGGATCGTCGACCGTGCTTGCCAGGGTCATGAACTCGGCGATCAGATTCGTGATATGGGCCGGCGCTGTTGCCGGATTGCGCAGCCCCTGCTCGAAGTCGTCGCGATGGGCGGCGAGGAAGCGCGCCGCGTTTTGGATGCGTTCGCCGTCGAGCGGATGTGACCGTTGCGAGACCCACGAACGCCAGCTCGTTTCACTCCCGGCGAACGCCGAGACTGAAATCTGGCGCGAACTGATGCCGAAGAAAAGCGGCAACGGAATCGGCGGCTGCTTCATGCGGCGGAACAGCTCGAGCGCGAAAAGATCCGCATCGCGTTCCGCCTGTCGGCGGCGATCGAAGTCCCCGCTGTTCGGCCCTTCGAAACCGTGCGTGATATGGCCGAGCTCGTGCGCGAGCACGAACAGCACGATGTTGAGGAGTATCCCTTCGTAGCGCTGCATAACCTCGGGACTGTCCGCCGCGCCTGCCGGAATTCCGAGGGCGTCTTTCGGTAGACGCTTATTCTGCGGCCACCGTACAAGGCCTCCATGCGCGAGTATCGAAACATAATCGAGCACCGGTATAGTCGAGTAACCGTTGACCGACAACCAGGCGCTGGCGAACGCGAGATCCTTGAAGAAAAGCAGCGACGCGACCGGCATCGCGACGCGGTCGTCGGATGACGAAAAAAAGTTGAAGTGCTGATCGTGCGGCCCGACCGGGAATTCGAAGCGAACGTTTTGCAGGCGACGCGCTTCCTTTGCTGTCAGATGCGGTTGCATCAGGCCGCGATAGTTGTCGAGCGTGAATGCGCGAAATTCCGGCTGCCACTCCTGCTGCAAAGCTATCGGATAGGTTATCGGCTGTGCCCGGCCGTTGCTGATAAAGCATGCCGACAATATGGCGAGGCCGAGCAGGCACGCAACACGATGCCGAAGCGGGCGACGCCACCATCGCGGGTACTGCAACTTTGCAACTACCGCGTTTCCCACATCGCCTTCGCTTCGGCATCGGGCGCATCAGCCTGCTGTCCGCGTACCCACATCGCAAACGATGCAGCGTCGCCCCAGTCCCCACTCCAGGCGCCCGTCATCAGCGCAAGCTTGGCTTCGCGCTGGTCATGCTCGAACGCGACGCGTTGCTCGATCGACAGATCCTGCCGCAACCAGCCTGCCACGCCGTTCAGGAATCGAAGCTGGCGCTGCAGTTGCTGATGGCGCGCTGCTGTCGACTCGGTCCCTGTCGGTTCGATCGCTGTGGCATCGCGCTGACCGGCAATCAATACGCGACTTGTCGCCGGCGCCGCATCGCCGGAGAGCGCGCCGGAAACCGGGGTCAGTTCGCGCTCAAGCCTGAGCGGATTGGCGAGTGCCTGGATCAGGATCGCCGCGCCAAAGAGCGCAAAGAACACGCCCGGCCCCACCTTGGAGATATGAAACTTCAGGTGTTGCGACAGGCTGACATCGGCGCCGCCATCGGACGCCGGCACCTGCTGAAACAATCGATAACCGAGGACGCAGAGCAGCACTCCGGCGAGAATTTGCAGCAGGCGCGTGACCAGCACGCCGATACCGAACAGCAGATCGAGTGGCATTCGTTTCCCGCGAGCTTCAATGCGTTTTTTGCAGGACGCCGACCGCGACTGTCTCATCCTCGCCGCCGCCGACCGATTGTTCCTTGTCGCCAAAATATCCGCGGGATCGCGTCACAAGCCGCGTCCGGAGCCCTTCGTCCGTCAGCACAAAATCGAGCGATTCCGAAATGAACTGCTGATCGAGATAGCCGCCGCTCGCACGCTCGAACGTGGTGCCCATGATCACCGTGAGCCGGCCCGGTTGCCGCGATACGGATTCGACGACGTGCGTGCGCACGCCGCCGCCGCGCGGCACATACTCAATCTTCTGTCCGGGCGATGTCAGTTCGACGGCTTTGGTCTGGCCGCTCTTGGTCGCGTATTCGAGAATGTAATGGCCGGCTTCGCTAATCGTCATCTCGACTTCGAAGGCCTCGTCCGCGGCTTTGAGCGCGCCGCCCCA
>JACMKV010000439.1 GCA_014379915.1 Burkholderiales bacterium | reverse complement strand
TCGGTCTCGCTGGCAAAGCTCAGGCGAGCGCCATTGGCAACTGCGCTCAATGTCCTGGTATTCGGCATCGCGCTCAGCTTGCCGGCGGGCTTGTATGCCGGGCTCGACAATCTGCAGCGTTTCGCCGGGAATCTCGAACGCAAACCGCAGATCAGCCTGTTTCTAAGCCTCGATGCTCCGCGAACCGACATTGCAGCGATCGAAAGCAGATTGCGTCAGCATGCGGGTGTGGCGTCCTTCGCTTTCGTCCCGCGCGAAAAAGCGCTCGACGAGTTCCGGCAGCAGGCCGGCCTCGGCGACGTCATCGATCAGCTGTCGCGTCGGCCGCAGAGCGGGCCGGCTGAGAACGCTCGAAACGCCGGCGAGCAAGCAAACAACCCCTTGCCCGACGCGTTTGTCATCAACGCGAACAACGATGACCCGCGCGCACTGACCAAAATGCGCGCCGAGTTCGCACAGTGGCCCAGAGTCGAGCACGCCACGCTCGATTCGGCATGGGCCGAGAAGCTGGCCGCGGCCGTGGCGTTCGGTCGCCTCGCCACGCTGTTTCTGGCGACGCTTCTGAGCATCGCGCTGATAGCGGTGGTCTTCAACACCATACGCCTGCAGATTTTGACGCTGCGCGACGAGATCGAAGTCGCGAGGCTGATCGGCGCAACCGATCCGTTCATCCGCCGGCCTTTTCTTTACTATGGGGCGGCGCAGGGATTCATAGGCGGCCTGCTCGCTTGCCTGATCATCGCCGCCGCGTTTGCGCTGCTCGACGACAATATGCGCGCATTCGCCGAACTGTATGCCTCTGATTTTCGCTTGCGCGGCCTGGCTTACGGCGACAGTATTACAATGCTGGCATTTTCGACGGTGCTCGGCTGGCTCGGCGCGCGGCTATCCGTCGGGCAGCATTTGAGACAGTCGAATTAGGAAGCTCTGAATAAGCCGTCTTTGCGAAGTCCCCGGACTCGATCCGGGGACGAAGCAATCGCGTAACAAATGGAATTGAACCAGATTGCTTCGCTGCGCTCGCAAAGACAGATCTTTTTGACTTGTTTAGAGGTTGCTTAGCGAGCGTGGCCGGGGGAACTTGATCCTATCCTGGCACTCTTAATCCTTGTCTGCTAACTTGCATTAAACTCAATAAACCAATGACTAACGCTCTATCTGCCCTTAATTTTCCGCTTCCATCGGCGACCGGCAGCCTGGAAAGTTATATTCGCGCTGTCAGCCGCTTTCCGCTTCTGACCCAGGAGCAGGAAACCGACTATGGACGCCGGTTAAAACACCACGGCGATCTCGACGCCGCCCGGCAGTTGATCCTGTCGCATTTGCGTGTCGTCGTCGCCATCGCCCGCGGCTATACCGGTTACGGTTTGCCGCAAGCCGATTTGATTCAGGAAGGCAGCATCGGTTTGATGAAGGCGGTGCGGAATTTCGACCCCGAGCGCGGCGTGCGGCTGGTGTCTTTTGCCGTGCACTGGATACGCGCCGAGATCCATGAATTCGTTCTGCGCAACTGGCGCATCGTGAAAATCGCGACAACCAAAGCGCAGCGCAAGCTTTTCTTCAACTTGCGCAGCCTGAAAAAAGATCTGGGGCCGCTCGACCCGGCGGCAACGTCCGAAATGGCGCTGCGACTCGGGGTGAAGCCCGAGGACGTGACGGAAATGGAAACGCGCCTCGGCGGCCAGGATGTTGCGCTCGAACCAGCGCATGAAGACGGCGAGGAAAGTCTGAGCCCGATCGCCTACCTGTCGAATGCCGACGCAGAGCCTGCGCGGATATTCGAAGCTGAGCAGATCGGTCGTACGCGTGCCGCTGATCTGGAAAACGCGCTGGTCAGCCTCGATCCTCGCAGCAAACGCATCATCGAGGCGCGCTGGTTACGTGAAAAAGATCACGCTACGCTGCACGAGCTCTCCGCGGAACTCGGCGTCTCGGCCGAACGCGTGCGCCAAATCGAACAAAAGGCGCTGAAAAAAATGAAAGGTCTGATGCTTGCCGCTTAATTTACTGTCTCCGCGAGGCGACAAAAAATATTCAAACGCGCTAGAGGCTTAGCGCGTTTGTAATTTCTACCGATGGTTTTAACCACAGTTGTAATTCCGATAGCGGCTAAGTCATTGTTTTTTCATAACAGTTTAGTGGCACACAGCTTGCTCAGATGGAGCCAACTGGCTACTGCCAGCTATATCTACCAGGAGAAAATTAAATGATCAAATTAACTGCAATTGCCCTGGCGCTGGCCATGGGTTCCAGCGTTGCCATGGCAACCGATGCATCCAAAAACAAGTCGGACACACCGTCCAAGGACGCCAACGCGCCCAGCTCGACGTCTGCCGAAGGTAAGTCGTATAGCAGTGAGGCCGAAAAGCAGCAGACATCGACCGAAGGCAAGACCGGTCCGGCGGGCTCGGCGAGTCCTTCCAAGGACGCCAACGCGCCCGACTCGACGTCGGCAGAAGGCAAGTCGTATAGCAGTGAGGCCCAAAAGCAACAGACACCGACCGAAGGCCAAGCCGGTCCGGCGGGCTCGGCGAGTCCTTCCAAGGGCGCTAACGATCCGAGCGCGACGCCTGCTGAAGGAAAGTCTTATAGCGGCGAGGCTGAAAAGCAGCAGACCCGTTAAACTCGCTTCGCCCTCATACAGGCCAAGCGTAGAGTATTAATTCACTGGAGGGAGACTCATGCATAAATTAACCGCCCTAGCCTTTGCACTTCTGATGGGTTCGGGCACCGCTTTCGCGACCGATTCCGCCGGCAAATCCGCCGCCGAAGGCAAACCCTACAGCGACGCTGCCGCTCAAAACGAGAAACCGTGCGGCCGCGCGACCGGTCAGCCCTCGGGCCAAGCTGGTCCTACCACCAGCGCAACCGCTGGCAATACCGCTTCGACGACCGGCGTGACGCACGATGATTTCGATCCTTTGACGCTGGACATGGATAAAGACGGTTACGTCACCCAGGCCGAAGCGCAGAAAATGGTCGATTCCGGCAAGATGGACTTCAACGCGATGGACGCTGACAAAGACGGCCGCATCTCCGCCGCCGAAGGCAAGTCGTTCAGCACCGCCGCCCGCCAGAACAATCAGCCGGGACAGGCAGGACAAGCTGGCAAGCCGGGAGAGAAATCCCCCAAGAGCTACTAAACGAAGCGAGAAATAACAAGCGAAGCAACGCTACGCGAAAAGCCCCTCGGATGAGGGGCTTTTTTTATGGTCCGGCTTATTTAGGGTCGGCCAAACAACAACCCTCGGCGCTCTCGCGCTGCCGTCACCCTTCTCTCAGCAACGCCCGGACATCGCTGGCGAGCGCTTCGGCGCCCATGCCATAACTGGCAAAAAGCCGCAGGCGTCCAGCCTGATCGTAAATATAGGTCCCGGCGGAATGGTCCATCGTGTAGCTTTCCCCGCTGGGCCGCTTTTCGTAGAGGATTTTAAATTCGCCGGCCGTCTTCGCGGTCGCTTCGGCGTCACCGCGTAAGCCCAGGAAATCGGGGTGGAACGACGGAACATATTGCGCAAGCAGCGCTTCGGTGTCGCGCTCAGGATCGACGGTCACGAACAAGACCTGAATGTGTTCGGCGTCTTTGCCCAATAGTTTCATCATCTGGGCAAACTCGGTCAGGGTGGTTGGACAGGCATCGGGGCAGTGCGTGAAGCCGAAGAACAGCACGACCACTTTGCCGCGAAAGTCGGCGAGGCTGAGTTGCTTGCCATGATGATCGGTTAGTGCGAAATCCCGCGCAAAGGTCGCGCCGGTGACATCGGTCGACTTGAATTGCGGGGCGCTATTGCACGCTGCCAAAGAACCCAGCAGCAGTGCGAGCGCCAGGCGCCGCCAGCCAAACCGCCAGGGGGA
>JACMKV010000438.1 GCA_014379915.1 Burkholderiales bacterium | reverse complement strand
TGATGAGCGGCGTGATGCTGAAGACCGCCATTTACGGCGTGTTGCGCGTCACCTTCGACCTGCTCGGCGCGCCGCTCTGGTGGTGGGGCGCGGCCGTGCTGGCGCTGGGACTGTTCACCGCCCTGTTCGGCGTCGTTTTCGCGGCGGTGCAAAGCGACATGAAGCGCCTGCTCGCCTACTCTTCGATCGAGAATATCGGCATCGTTTTCGCAGGCATCGGTCTGGTCATTTTGTTTCATGCGAACCAAATGGCGCCGTTCGATGCGCTGGCGCTGGCGGCGACGCTCTATCACTGCCTGAACCACGCGTTCTTCAAGAGCCTGTTGTTTCTCGCCACCGGATCGGTGCTGCACGCGACCCACGAGCGCAGCCTCGGCAAGCTGGGCGGCCTGATCCGGCCCATGCCCTGGGTTGCCTGGCTTGCCCTGATCGGCACCTTGGCAATCGCCGGACTGCCGCCGCTCAATGGCTTCGTCTCGGAGTGGCTGTTGCTGCAAGCCTTCCTGTTCACACCAGGGATTCCGCAGCCTTTCGCCAACATGCTGGTTCCGCTCGGGGCGGCGGCGCTGGCCTTGACCGCGGCGCTGGCGGGCTATGTGATGGTGAAGTTCTATGGTGTGATCTTTCTCGGCCAGATGCGCGAACCGCAGCTCGCGCAGGCCCGTGACTGCGGCCGGCTGGAGCGCGCAGCACTCCTGTGGCTGGCCGCGGGCTGCGTGCTGCTGGGGCTGGCGCCAGTAACGGTACTCAATCTGCTTGACCATGTGAACATGCAGCTCTTGGGCGTTCCGCTGGGCGATTTAGGCTCGGCCGGCTGGTGGCAGCTCGCGCCCATATCGCCCGAGCGCGCCTCGTATAGCCCGATCGTGTTCCTGTTCGGCGTGGTGCTCGTGGTGGTGGTTACGTTCTATGGCATCCGCCGCGTCTACCATGGCCGGATGCGCCGCGCCGCGCCCTGGGATTGCGGCTATCCGCTGCAGACTCCGCGCATGCAGGACACGGCGGAGGGCTTCGGCCAACCGATTCGTCACATCTTCGAGCCTTTCTTCCGCATTCAGCGCGAAGTGCCGTCGCCCTTCGACACGGCGCCCCGCTACTCCATGATCGTCGAGGATCGATTCTGGTATGCGCTTTATCAGCCGCTCGCCGATGTCGTGTACAAGGCCGCAGGTCTGGTCGGCCGTCTGCAGCAGGGACGTATCTCCGCCTACCTGCTCTACAATTTTCTGACGCTGGTGGTGTTGCTGGTGATTGTCTTATGAGCGCCGTCGGCGTGCTCACGCAACTGCTGCAGATCCTGGCCGCGGTGCTGCTCGCGCCGCTTTTTCTGGGCTGGATCAATCAGTGCCGCGCCTGGCTGCAGAACAAGTCCGCGCCGCCGATCTTGCTGCCCTACCGCATGATCCGCAAGCTGTTCCACAAAGACGCAGTGATCGCGCATTCGGCATCGCCGCTGTTCCGCGCGGTTCCCTACATTCTGTTCGGCAGCATGGTGGTAGCCGCCGCCATCGTGCCGTCGCTCGGCACAGAGCTGCCTTTCGCCCGCGCCGCGGACGCCATCGCGCTGGTCGGCTTGTTCGCGACGGCGCGGGTATTCGTGTCGCTGGCGGCCATGGACATCGGCACGGCATTCGGCAGCCTGGGCGCGCGGCGCGAGATGATGGTTGGCTTCCTGGCCGAGCCGGCGCTGCTGATGGTTTTCTTCACCGCTTCGCTGGCCAGCGGCAGCACGGCGCTACCCGTGATCGCGGAAACACTGGCGAGGAGCGCGGTCGCGATCTCTCCGAGCCTGGCCTTCATCGCCGTCGCCTTCCTGATGGTGCTGCTTGCCGAAAACGCGCGCATTCCGATCGACAATCCCACCACCCACCTGGAATTGACCATGATCCACGAGGCCATGGTGCTCGAGTATTCGGCGCGGCACCTGGCGCTGATCGAGTGGGCCAGTGCGCTCAAGCTCTTCAATTATGCCTGCATCGGCTTTGCCCTGTTCGTGCCCTGGGGCCTCGCGTACGCAGGCGAGGATCCAATCGCGCTCTTGCTCGCGCTACCGCTTTTGGCGCTGAAGCTGCTGGTGGCCGGGGCGGGCTTAGCACTGATCGAATCCGTCAGCGCCAAGCTGCGCATCTTCCGCGCGCCGGAGTTCCTCGCCATGGCGTTTCTGCTCGCGGTGCTTGGCCTGTTGGTGCGCCTGCTCCTGGGAAGCTAGTGTCCTGTCCCGCAAATAAACTCCATATGAAACCGGCCCTTTTTGCCCCAGGCTTCGTTAGTCGCCCTTGCAATAGTCCGGCTATTGCTGCGGGCTTCCGCCTTGCCTGGGGCGGCTGCGACACGGTCGCCGCAGGCCGGGTGCGGGAGCAGCCGCAAAGCGCTCCGTTTACGATCATCGAGCGCAGCCTTGCGCGCCCCTTCCCGCCCCCTGCTCGCACCCGCCGAGTCCGGGGCGGCTGCGACACGGTAGCCGCAGGCCGGGTGCGGGAGCAGCCGCAAAGCGCTCCGTTTACGATCGTTGAACGCAGCCGTGCGCGCTCCTCCCCGCCCTTGCTTGCACACGCCGAGTCCGGGGCGCAAATGATCCGGTTTCATTTCATGAAGCTATTTGGGACAGGGCACTAGCGTGATGCCGGATTGGCCCGCATTCGAACAGACGATACCCGCATTCGAACAAAAGATTCTGCAGCGAGCATCGATCGCGGAATTCCTGGCAAAGACTGCCAGACCGCTGGTGTTCACTAACGGATGTTTCGATATTTTGCATCGCGGCCACGTTACCTATCTGGCGGAAGCGCGTGCGCTCGGCGGCGGCCTGATCGTTGCCGTCAATTCCGACACTTCGGTCGCGCGTTTGAACAAAGGGCCGGAGCGGCCGGTGAATGGTTTACAGGACCGGATGGCGGTGCTTGCTGCGCTGGCCAGCGTCGACGCTGTCATCGGTTTCGATGACGATACGCCGCTGCGGCTGATTCACGAGATCAGGCCGGACGTGCTCGTCAAGGGCGGTGATTGGCACGTCGACGCGATTGTCGGCGCGAGGGAAGTGATGGAATGGGGCGGCGCAGTGCGAAGTATTCCGGTGCGTTATCAGCGTTCAACTACCGCGACGCTTGCGAAAATCCGCGCCGGTCAAAATCCCCAGTAGAAATGGCTCAGTTCTTGGCGTCGCGTGCCGCGCCTTGCACTTTGTCGCCGGCTTTTTCCATTTTGTCGCCCATTTTATCCGCAGCATTTTCCATTTTGTTCGCGGATTTATCCGCAGCGTTGTCGATCTTGGCTCCGGCGCGCTCAGCCGGTCCATCGCGATCGCAGGCGCTGATGCCAATAACGAACAGTCCCACGGCAACGCTTGCAATGATGCTTTTGGATTTCATGGCCAATCTCCTTGGTAACATGAAGCGGGATAAAGCATGTTCGTTCGGCGGCATCCCGTTCACCGCTTGGAAATAATGTCGCGGATTAGCGGATGAGGCCGATCACGCCGATGACAATCAGATATAGCGCGACGATATAGTTCAACAGGCGGGGTATGACGAGAATCAGGATGCCTGCGATCAGTGCTGCGATGGGTTGCAGGGAAACCATCAGATCCATTGCGCTCTCCTTGCTCGTGATCGTAACGTTGCTCTTCGGCGAAGGCGCTGGCCGCTATGGTATGCCGATCGCCCTGACCGCGCAATTCACACTGCATCCCGGGTTCCGGCTGCTTCCCGAAGTTCGGCTGCTTTCCGAAAGCTAGCCGATGTTGCCGGCCAAAATCTGCTCCGAATTCACCGCGATTTTGCCTGCGGAACGTTTTTATACCGATCCGGTGGATTGCTACGCCTATTCGTATGACAACACGCGCAAAATCTTTCCGCCGGATGCGGTCGCTTTCCCGCTCGACAGCGAAGAGGTGCAGCGCCTGCTGGGGCTATGCAACAAGCATAGCATCGCGGTAACTGCGCGCGGCCGCGGTACCGGAACGGCGGGTGGAAGCTTGCCGGAGCAGGGGGGGCTGGTCCTGTCTCTCGAACGTATGCGCAAGATGATCGCGATCGATGCACCCAACCGCGTGATCGTCGCGCAACCTGGAGTGCTGAACGAAGAAGTGCAGCGCGCCGCGCGCCCATACGGTCTGTTCTGGCCGCCCGATCCCTCCAGTGCTGCGTACTCGAGCATCGGCGGCAATCTCGCGACTTCAGCCGGCGGTCCGCACGCAATCAAATACGGAACGACACGCGACAATGTGCTCGGCATGAAAGCCGTGACAGCCAATGGCGCGCTGCTCGAGACCGGTTGCTACACGTCCAAGGGCGTGGTCGGCTATGACTTGACGCGGCTGCTCATCGGTTCCGAAGGAACATTGGCGGTTATCGTCGAGGCGACACTGAAGCTGGTTCCGCTTCCTGCCGCGGTCGGCGGTGTCACCGCTTTTTATCGCGACGTCACGAGTTGCGCCAAAGCGGTTTCGGCGATCATGGCGCAGCCCATATGGCCGAGCGCGCTGGAATTTCTCGACACCGGCGCGCTGGTGTTGCTACGCGGCCGCTACCCCGACATGCTGCCGGCCGATGCGCGCGCAATGTTGATGATAGAAGTGGACGGCTCCGCGCATTCGATCGCCGCGGACAGCGAAGCGATGATCGCAGCGTGCGGCAACAGCGGCTTGCTGCACGCCAAAGCTGTCGCCGACGCCGCCGCGCTATGGGCGGCACGCAAAGCCTTGTCGCCGCTATTGCGCGACATCGCGCCGAAAAAAATCAATGAAGATATCGTCGTCCCGGTATCGCGGCTTGCCGACTTGCTGGAAGGGCTGGCCGCGCTCAGCGAGCGCCATGGGGTCGCCAACGTTAACTTCGGCCACGCCGGCAACGGCAACATTCATGTCAATCTGCTCGTCGACCCGCACAACGTCGAGCAGATGCGCCAGGCCGAGGCGTGTCTCGATCAGGTGTTCGATCTCGTCCTGGCGCTGAACGGAACATTATCTGGCGAGCACGGCGTCGGCAGCGAAAAGCGCGCTTTTATCGCCAGGGAAATCAATCCCGCGACCTTGAGCTTGATGAAAGCCATCAAACGGACTTTCGATCCGAACAATATTTTGAACCCGGGCAAATTGTTTCCAGCCTGAGCCCGCCAGCGCGTGAAGTCTTGGCCCGGAGCGGCGTTATTTTCCGTGCCGCGCTCCTTTTTTCGGGCAGGACCAGTTGAATTTTGTCAGGGTTCAGTTCGAGCCGGGAATACTGCAATTCGCCGCCGCCTTTGAGTTGAGCGGAAAGCGCGAATACGACGTTGGCAGCGACCAGCAAAAGAAAAATCCATTTCATAGCGATACCGGTGTGCGGGCCAGGACCAACAAACCCTCGAGCACGAGATTATCCACGAGCTTCAGCTTCAGGTTAAGGTGCGGCCGCAAAGTCGCTGCATCGCCGCCGCTGAGTATGCATACCGGCTTTCTTGCCCAGACGACCGATGCTTCCTCCGCCATCCGTTGTACCGCGCCGGCCATGGCTTGAACTGCGCCGCTGGCGATTGCGTCCCCCGTGTTCAGTGGAAAGCGGGTGAATTCGCCAGGTTGCAAGGCCAGCGCCGCGGTATTTGTCGCCAACGCCTGCCGCATCGAGGTATAGCCGGGCACGATAATGCCGCCGAGGAAAACGCCGTCGGCCGATAGCATATCAATGGTCAGCGCCGTTCCGGCGTTGACTACCAGGCAGGCGTCGCGATGCCGATGTCGTGCTCCGATCAAAGCGGCCCAGCGGTCAGCTCCGAGTTGACCGGGATTCTCATAAGAATTGCGTACACCGCACGCGGAGATACTCGAATTCACCCATGTTGGCGCAACATGCCAGCGAGCGACCGCATCAAGCAATCCTGCTTGTATACATTCGCCGGCGACATTCACGATGATGATCCGTTCGGGCTCGGGCAAGGCGGCCCAGGCTACCGTCAATTCGGCTATATCGATGCCGCGGCCGCTCGCAATCCAATCAGTGTTGTCGTGCAGACCCCATTTTATGCGACTGTTGCCGGCGTCGATCGCAAGTATCATTTGATGGGAGAGCGGTCGCCGCAATAAGGTTCAAAGCTGAGGCTCGGGGAAGTTGGGCGCCGCACGAAGTTCTCCGCTGTAGAAATGCTTTTCGCCGAACGCTGTCCGCAAACGCAAAGCGCCTTGGGCGGTAACGCCGAGCGCGACCCCGGTTTCGACTACGCCTCCCGGCAAGTCCAGGCGCACGACCTGGTTTTGAAAAGCGTGATATTGCTGCCATTCCTCACGGAATGCTGGAAACCCGCGCTTCTCGAAAGCGCCGAGTACGTCGACCGATGCAACGAGCAGGTGGGCAAATAAAGTATTTCTTGATGGACCGGGGTTGTCAGCCAAAGCCCAATCCGCCAGGTCGGCAGCCGGTTGGCCGATTTGCGCCTTGATTTTATCCGGCAGCATGACGTTCAATCCGACGCCGATGACCGCCGTGCTCGGCCCGAGCGCATCGCCCGAGAGTTCAATGAGAATGCCTGCGAGTTTACGCTTCCGGATAAGCACGTCGTTGGGCCACTTCAACTCGGCGTCCTCACAACCAAGGGCGCGAAGGCTGCGCACCAGCGCAACACCGATCGCCAGGCTCAGGCCGGCGAGAAAGCCGGCGCCCGAATCGAACCGCCAGGCAAGTGAGAACATCAGCCCTTGCGCAATTGCGGCCCGCCAGCGCCGGTCGTAACGTCCACGGCCGCCGCTTTGCCATTCGGCGGCGAGTACGCTGCCATGCGTCGCGCGGCCGTCGTGCAGTCGTCGCAGCAATTCGCTGTTGGTCGAATCGATGCTGTCGACGAGCTGAAGATCGATGCCGCAGGACGCCTGTCTTGTTTGTTGGCGGATGTACGCCGCATCGAGCCAATCGAGCTTTTCCAGAATGCGGTAACCTCGCCCCCGCACCGCATCCAGGGTTACGCCGATTTGATCCAGCGGCTGAACAGCCTGCCAGATGCTTGCTCCCGAAACCCCCAGCTGGCAAGCAAGTTTTTCCCCGGAATGGAACTCGCCATCGGTCAGCAACCGCAGTACGGCAAAGGTCAGCGGCTTCACGGAACACCGGCCTTCGGTAACTAGATTAGTCTGACTCGGGCAAATTTGCGTTTTCCTACCTGAACCACCGCGCTGAGGCCCGAAACCAGCTTGAGAGCTTGATCATCGACTTTCTCGCCGTCGATTTTCACGCCACCTTGCGCGATCATTCGCATCGCTTCCGAGGTGCTCGCTGTCAGGCCGGTCTGCTTTAATACCTGGCTCAGGGCCAGCTCGCCGCTCTGGGTCGAAAGCGTAATCTCGGCGAGATCGTCCGGAATTGCGCCTTGTCTGAAGCGCGCTTCGAAATCGGCCAAAGCTCCTTCGGCGGCGGGGCGGTCGTGGAAACGCGCGACGATTTCCTGAGCGAAGCGCACTTTGATGTCGCGCGGATTGCGTCCGTCGTCCACCGCGGATTTCCACCCGTCTATGGTTTCCGTGGATTCGAACGACAAGAGTTCGATATAGCGCCACATCAGCTCATCCGAGATCGACATCAGCTTGCCGAAAATCTGTTCCGGCGCTTCACTGATGCCGACGTAGTTACCCAGCGACTTGGACATTTTATTGACACCGTCCAGGCCTTCCAGCAGCGGCATGGTCAATATGCATTGCGGCGGCTGTCCAAAATGCTTCTGCAACTCGCGGCCCATCAGCAGATTGAATTTCTGATCGGTGCCGCCGAGTTCGACATCGCTTTTCAGTGCGACCGAGTCGTAGCCCTGGATCAGCGGGTAAAGGAATTCATGAATCGCGATCGGTTGATTGGTTTTATAGCGCTTGCCGAAATCATCGCGTTCCAACATGCGCGCCACGGTGTACGTGCCGGCAAGGCGAATCAGATCCGCCGCAGACTGCGCATTCATCCAGCTTGAATTGAAAACGACTTCGGTGCGCTCGGTGTCGAGGATTTTGAATACTTGTTCCCGGTAGGATTTGGCATTTTCCGCAACCTGCTCACCAGACAAGGGCGGGCGCGTAGTGTTTTTGCCGGACGGGTCACCGATCATTCCTGTGAAATCGCCGATCAGGAAAAAAACCTTGTGGCCATGCTCCTGGAATTGCCGCAGCTTGTTTAACAATACGGTATGACCAAGATGCAGATCGGGAGCAGTCGGATCGAAACCGGCTTTGACGCGCAGAGGATGGCCCGCGGATATTTTTTGCCTGAATTCTTCCTCGACCAAAAGCTCGTCCGCGCCGCGTTTTATAAGGTCGATCTGCCGGCCCGGATTGTCGGAGTTTTCAGGTTTCATAATGCGGAATCAGGTATTTAGGGTTTGCCGAGGACTGAAAGTCTGCTAAGCTCATATTGATTTCAAGTTTTTTCCTATACGCCTTCCTACGCCCTTCCTACGATGTTCAATCGAAAAAACGCGATTTTAGCGCATAAACCTTCACCACTTCGTCAAAGAAGCGTACGCCATTACGGGCTCGCCGCACTAGTTGGCGTGCCGCTTTTTGGAGTTGTCGCAGCTTTCGGGATCGCGCCCAACACGCAAGTTGATCAGGCGCCGGTGCACACGGTTATCAGGAGTCTGAACTTGCCGGAAACAATGGTCGTCGACCAGGGCAGCGAAGAATTCTGGCGTGAAGAGCGGTTTGAACGGGGCGATACTGTCGCCGGGTTGCTCGCTCGCCTGCACGTGCACGATTCGGAGGCGATCAATTATCTGCGCAACGCCAAGGAAGCGCGGTCGCTTTATCAGCTGAAGCCGGGTAAGACCGTCCAGGCCAAGACCACCATCGAAGGTGATCTCCTTGCGTTGCGATACGTGGAGAGTGATAGCGAACTCGTCGTAATCGAGAAGGGCGCGGCTGAGTTCACCACCAAGCGGCTGGCGCTCGAACTTGAGTCGCGGCTACTCGTTGAAACGGGCGCGATCGCCAGTTCGCTATTCGCAGCGACGGACGCCGCCGATCTTCCGGATAGCGTCGCAATACAGCTCGCGGACATTTTTTCCGGCGATGTGGATTTTCACAAAGACTTACGCAAAGGCGACCGTTTCACCGTTGTATATGAAGCTCTTTACCATCACGGCGAGCCTGTCAAGATTGGCCGCATACATGCCGCGGAATTTTTGAACGGCGACGACGTCTACCGCGCGATCTATTTTGAGGATGAACGCGGTAACGGTGGTTACTACACCCCTGAAGGAAAGAACTCGCGCAAATCCTTTCTTCGTTCGCCGCTCGAGTTTTCGCGTATCAGCTCGGGTTTCAGTAAAGGCCGCTTCCATCCGGTGTTGCAATCATGGCGAGCGCACAAAGGCATCGATTACGCGGCGCCGGCCGGGACCAATATCCGCGCGACTGCCGACGGGAGGGTGGCATTTGCTGGTCGCCAAGGCGGCTACGGCAACGTCATTATGTTGGAGCACGAGAACTCATACACCACGGTTTATGGACATCTTTCGCGTTTTGCGAAAGATGTAAGCGCGGGCGCCAAGGTCGAGCAAGGGCAGGTTATCGGCTATGTCGGCAGCACGGGTCTTGCTACCGGCCCCCATCTGCATTACGAATTCCGCGTCGGCGGCGAGGAGCGCGATCCGTTGCGAATGACAATTCCTGAGGCCCATCCGATTACACCAAGCACACGAGCGGCCTTCGATCAGATCGCCGGGCCCTTGCTTCAGCGTCTCACGCTGCTGCGTGAGACGACGGTTGCTTCCTTGGAATAATTATCCTTACGATCCACCAGCTGTGCAGTTGCTCCGCTGGATTTAAAGTTTGTCCTGCGGTTCTGTTCTCAGGC
>JACMKV010000437.1 GCA_014379915.1 Burkholderiales bacterium | reverse complement strand
GCGGCGTGAACTTCCTGGAATTATCGAGCAGGTTTACCCGTTGCAGGATCGCAGCTCATGCGGTCGAGCTCTGTGCGTTGTCGCGCTTTCCAGGTAAGGATTTGGTAAAGAATGCAGCCGGAATTCGAATACTTCGAGGCAGCTTGAAAAGCGAGGCGCGGTACATGTGCGCGTAGTTTGGCCAGTAAAAAATCATTGAGCGGTACAGCTGCTATGAAGTACGGATTGGCGCGGTGGCTGCACCGGTAATAAGAGCAGCGTTGTAGCAAGCACTGAATGATCGAAGCCGTGGCACCATTAACAGGCGCCCTTACCCGCTAATGCCGCAATCCCGCTGATGTCGCAAATCCCGCTGATGCTGCAAACCCTACGTAAGCTCGGTCGTGACGCGATACCCGCGCTGGTCGCAGCGTCGGTCGCGCATGCCCGCAGCGTGCTTGCGGCATCCGCTGTTTTGGGCGTGCTGCTGGTCTTCTACGTCTTCACGCATTTGTCGGTCGATACCAGCATCGCCAACATGCTCGACGACAGCCTGCGCTTTCGCCAGCTCGAGCAGCAACTCGACCGCACCTTCCCGCAATTCGCCAAGCCTTTTGTCGCCGTCATCGAAGCCGCGTCCGCCGACCAGGCATCCGATGCCGCGCAGCGTCTGGCCGCGCAGTTCAGAGCCGAACCGGAATTGTTCAAGGCGGTTTATCTGCCGTCGCAACCCGAGTTTTTTTCGCGCCACGGCCTGCTTTATCTCGAGCTGGACGAGTTGTGGAAGCTCAGCGACCGCCTGACCGAGGCCGCGCCTTTCCTCGGGTCACTGGCGCAGGACCGCAGTCTGAACGGCTTGTTCACAACTCTGGGCCGGGCGCTCGGCGAGCCCCTCAGCGCCGATTACCAGGCGCGCATAAAGGCCATGCTCGACAGCGTGCGCGATGCGATCGAGGCCGAGCTGCAGGGCAGCGCTTACCGGCGCTCGTGGCAGGATTTGCTCGGCGGCGATGAACTGCGCCAGGAAAACCCCCGCAGCTTCGTTCTGGTGCAGCCGGCGCTTGACGAGGACAGCGTTCGCCGCGCCGGCGCCGCGCTCGATCGCGCGCACAGCTTCGCTCGTTCGGCGGAGGCCATGGCAGCCAAAGGTGGTGGCGCCTTGGACATTCGATTGACCGGTCCGGCTGCGATCGACGACGAAGAGCTGGAAAGCGTGAATCAGGGCGCCGGCATCGCGACCGCGGCATCGTTCGCGCTGGTCTGTGTGATCCTGTTTCTGGGTATGCGCTCGACCCGGCTCGTGCTGGCGACACTGGCGACCTTGTTTCTTGGCCTGATCACCACGGCTGCATTTGCGGCGTTCGTGTTCGGCTCGCTGAACCTGTTGTCGGTGACATTTGCCGTCCTGTTCATCGGGCTTGGCGTCGATTTCGGCATACAGTTCGGCATGCGCTACCGCGAAGAAGTCAACGCGGGAATGGCGGCCGAAGCCGAAAAAAAGGCGGCGCTGAATCGCACTGCACGTGGTATTGCCGGCGCGTTGGCGCTGGCGGCGGTTGCAGCCGCCATCAGCTTCTTTTCGTTCGTCCCGACCAGCTATCGCGCCTTGGCCGAACTCGGAATGATTTCCGGCGCCGGCATGTTCATCGCGCTCGCGGCCAATCTGATCGTGCTGCCGGCGTTGCTCGTGGTGATACCGATGCCGGCCGACTTTGGGCAAACCGCAATCGTCCACGCCGGCGGCCTGCAATTCGCGATCGGCCGACATCGCCGCAAGATTCTGTGGGGCGCTGCGCTGCTCGCGGCAGGCGCGGCGCTGTTGCTGCCCCACGCGCGTTTCGATTTCAACCCGATCAACCTGAAGGACGAGACGACCGAATCGGTCGCGACGTTTCGCGATCTGTTGGCCGATCCCGACACGACGCCCTATTCGATCGATATCGTCACCGACAATCTCGCGCAGGCACAGCAGCTGGCGGCGCGTTTGAGCGAGCTGCCTGAAGTCGACAAGGCGCTCACGCTCGCGAGCTTCGTGCCGAAAAAGCAAAACGACAAGCTCGCGATCATCGCCGATTTGTCGCTTGTATTGCAGCCTCTGGTGACCGCGCGAAATCTGTCGACGCCGCCGGCAGGCGATGCGGAACGCGAAGCGCTCGAGCGCTTCCGACTGAAGCTGATGGAGGCCGCAGACTCGGGCAAAGACAAAGGCGCGGGCAAAAGCACGGACGATGGCGCCGCCTCGGATACAGGCCAGGGAGCGTATGCACGTTCATCAGGCGGCGCGAACGAAGGAAACGAAGATAGCGGAATTTATGCCGATAGCGCGCGATTGCTGGCTGAGGCTATCGCGCGCTTCCAGCAGCGCGGCGCTTCGCCGGAAAATCTGGACAATCTCAGGCAGCGACTGCTCGGCGATCTGACGCGAACGCTCGATCGTTTGCGCGACTTGCTCACGCCGCCGCCGGTAACCTTGGAGAATCTGCCGCAGGGTCTGAAGCAGCGCTATGTGAACCCCGACGGACTCGCGCGCGTTGAGGTTTTTCCGAAGCAGAACCTCGGCGACAACCAGGCGCTGCGGCGCTTCGTCGCTGCTGTGCAGGCAGTCGCGCCGAATGCGATCGGTGCGCCGGTATCGCTGGTAGAGGGCGGGGGCGCGGTCGTTACCGCCAGTGTGCAAGCGGCTATTTACGGGTTATGCGGGATCATCGTTCTCCTGCTGGTCGTACTGCGCAGTGCCGGCGATACGCTGAGCGTGCTGGTGCCGCTGGCGCTCTCGGCGCTGCTGACGATCGCATGTTCAGTGTTGTTCGATATCCCGTTCAATTTCGCGAATCTGATCGCGCTGCCGCTTTTGCTCGGCATCGGCATCGCTTTCGGAATCTATCTCGTGATGCGCCAACGCAGCGGCATGAATATCGATGACCTGTTTCATAGCAGCACACCGCGCGCCGTGTTTTTCAGCGCCGCCACCACCATCGCTTCGTTCGGCGCGCTGGCGTTTTCCTCACACCGCGGAATGTCGAGCATGGGTGTGCTGCTGACGCTGGCCTTGAGTTTCGCGCTGGTTTCGACGCTGCTCGTGCTGCCGGCCTTGATGGCCGCGCGGGAGCGCAGCGGACGAGGGTAAGGGGCTCAGGCGCCTTCGTCTCAAGAGGAATAAGACACCATCGCGGCGCAGCGCGCCAACCTGCTATAAAGAGCAAAGCACACCACCCCGGCGCTCTGCGCCACCCCTCGTCCAAGGAGGAGGGGAAAGTACGATGTGGTTTTCTCCCCTCCTTTCGAAGGAGGGGCGACGCTGCGCGGCGGGGGGGTTACCCGCCTTTACTGATACTTTGATAGATACGCGGGTGGGCGGGCGAACAGCAGCAGCTCGGTCTCTCGCGCCTCACAGCGGGATTCATTAAGCTCAAAGGGAAGGGCAAGCAACGGCAAAAATGCCGCAAGCCGACAACTCCCCCAGATCTATTTTGCTTCAGCCAGCCTGCGGTAGTCTGCGATCTTGTCCTGCAACTGCTTGAACAGACCTTCGATACCTTCGCGCTGTATGATGCTCGCATACTCGGAACGGCGGATCGCGAGATCGCTGACGCCTTCGACCGTGATGTTTACGATCTGCCACTGGCCGTCTTGCTGGCGCAGTACATAGTCGAACGGAATCGTATCGCCCGTCGAATCGGTAAACACCGTGCGCACTAGAGCGTCGCCGTTGCCGAGTTTCTCCTCGGCTATGGTTTTGAACGTCTCCCCCGAGTATCCATCGAAGCGCGCGGCGTAGGTCGAGATGCTGAGCTTGGTAAAAAGCTCGATCAGACGGGCTTTTTGTTGCTCGCTCAGTTTTTCCCAGTTGCGGCCAGCGGCGATACGGGTGATGCCAGCCAGATCGTGGCTGTTCTTGATGGCGGGATCGAGACGCTGATAGCGTCCTTCGTAGCCGAGTTTCGAGGCATCCCGCATGACCGAAATCAGCGTCTTCTGAAAACCTTCCACGACCGATGCCGCTTCAGCGGATGCGGCTGCCTCGGCTGAAGGTTTGACGGCGCTGGCCAAGGCCGACGCGAACAGCGCAAGCAAAATGGCGCCGATGCGAAACGTAGAGGTGCGGAACATGGTGTTAGAAAACCTTTCCAATTTAAGTTTGAAATGGACGAATTATTGAGAATCTATACTGGACGCCAATAGAGTTGTCATCTTAAGTAGCCTTTAGCCCAGCTAAGCTGGGGGAACGATCTGCTTTTTCCGGTTTACATCGGGCGTAAAGCAGATTCTTCGTCGCTGCGCTCCTCCAGAATGACAAGGAAACGATTGCACCGTCATTATGAAATTCCCAATAGTCTTGTGGGCAGTAGAGCAACGGCGGCAATTTAGTACACGATTTGATGTCTACGGCAAATCACTCCGCGCGATGACGGTTTGTTGGAGCCGCGTGCGAAGCCATATTTTATGCCGCCCGTGCGAGAATTGGCGGCCGATCGAGTTGGTAATGACAACCGCCTGCCCGCGTTGTTCATAGCGGCAAAACGCACGCTGCTATAATTTGGTTGGCGTACAAGCGGACGCAGATATTCCCACTTACTCAAGGTACTCTTATGCAAGTCGACATGCAGGTAGTTTTGGCCAACCCGCGAGGTTTTTGCGCCGGCGTCGATCGCGCGATCGAGATCGTCGAGCGCGCTCTGAAAATACATGGCGCGCCGGTCTACGTGCGGCACGAAGTCGTCCACAACAAATTCGTCGTCGAAGATCTCAAGAAAAAGGGCGCGGTGTTTGTCGAGGAACTGTGCGATGTGCCGCCCGGCGCGACTCTGATTTTCAGTGCCCACGGTGTATCGAAAGAGGTGCGCCGCCAGGCCGATACGCTCGGTTTGCGGGTATTCGATGCGACGTGCCCACTGGTGACCAAAGTGCACGTCGAAGTCGCCAAAATGCGCGAGCATGGCAAGGAAATCGTGATGATAGGGCATGCCGGCCATCCGGAAGTCGAAGGCACGATGGGGCAGGCAGAGACGGGCATTTATCTGGTCGAAACGCCAAAGGATATTGGCAGGCTCAAGGTGCGGGATGAAGGCAACCTGTGCTACGTGACACAAACTACGCTATCGGTCGATGATGCAGCGCTGATCATCGATGCGCTGAAAACGCGCTTCCCGAAAATCGTCGGCCCGAAAAAAGACGATATCTGCTACGCCACGCAAAATCGCCAGGATGCGGTGAAAGCCCTGGTCAAGGAATGCGATGCGCTGATCGTCGTCGGCTCAGAAA
This sequence comes from Burkholderiales bacterium, assembly GCA_014379915.1. Classification (GTDB taxonomy): domain Bacteria; phylum Pseudomonadota; class Gammaproteobacteria; order Burkholderiales; family JACMKV01; genus JACMKV01. The sequence goes on along the minus strand of JACMKV010000437.1, from coordinate 17,279 downwards.
ACAGCTCGAACTCGAATCGTCTGCGCGAAGTCGCGCAGGCGCTCGGCGTGTCAGCCTACATGGTTGACAACGCCGACGAATTGCAGCCGCAATGGCTGGACGGCAAGAAACGTGTCGGCGTCACCGCCGGCGCTTCTGCGCCCGAAGTGCTGGTGCAGGATGTGCTAAAACGACTGCGGCAACTCGGCGCGCGCGAGGTGAATGAGTTGAGCGGAGTGGCGGAGAATGTCGTGTTTCCGTTGCCGAAAAACCTTAACCCGGCGTAGGCCGGATTAAGGTGCTGTTGGGCATCATAGCTGTGCGGGAGCACTCCGCCCTGACAAAAGCATTACTTGATCCATTCGCGCCACGATACCCGGCGGCCACTTCCGGCACCGCCACCGAGGTTGACGCCATTGTTGCGGATATTGCCGGACGCGTCGGTTACAAGATTTCGGACGCTTCCCCCAGCACTCCCGCCGCTGCTGCCGCTCCCGCCTCCGCTCCCGCCTCCGAGTTGGATGACTGCGTTTCCGACCGAAAGGGCGTTAGTTGGATTTTTCGTCGCGACGACTTGGCTCTGGGACGTTGAAACATAACTTCCGTCGGCGTAATCGAACTGGTAGTCCCAGCTATTTCCCCCGATATTGCAGGCGGCTGTGTTCGGTACGTTGGTCGTCACGAGCAGCGTCCCGGCAACCAACTGGGTGTCGAGGTTGACGCGTTCGCCGGGTGAGTCGTTTAACGGATTGAAATCCACAAACCAGCCGCGCTGCGTTGTCCAGTCGACCGGATTGTTGCTGATCGACCTGCTAGTCGCGTTAACCACCGTAATAGTCTGTTGCACCATATTGCTGGCGCGTACATTACCATAGCTTGTAGCCGTATCCTTGATCGCATAAAGCGACTGCTGATAGGCGAACGGCAAAGGCGGCGTCAACGTCGCGGGATCGACCAGATCGCTCAAACCAAGCAAACGGCCAGTGCCAACGAACAGTACCGGGAAGTTTTGAATTTCTCCGAGTTCGGGCTTGGACGTGATCGGCTGTGCTTTGCCGCCGGCGTCCTGCAATTGCGCGATGGCAATTTTCGAGGTTGGGGTGGTGGTTAGGTCGAACCTCCACAGATTACCCAGCAAGTCGCCGCCGTAAATTTGCCGCGAGCTATTATCGCTGTTGAAATTGTCGGCATAGCCATTGATTTTCGCCAATCCTGATGGTGTCGTGGTGTCTCCCGCATTCGTACCAATTTTCTCCAGAATGGCTCCGGTCGCCACGTCCAGCAAGTAAAGGTAGCCGCGGCCGTCTCCCGGTGTGACATTGTTATAGCCCGAGGTAACGGCGACCACCCATCTTCCATCGGACTTGCGTTTTGTGATAATAGGATTGCCGAACGTCAATCCGAGATCGCAATCATCGAAGGCGCCAATGGCGGCGGCGGTGGTCGCGGCGCATGCCGTTACTGCGGAGTTGCGTACCGTGAACTCCCATAACGCTTTCGGGCTCGCCGGGTTGGTAATGTCGAGGGCATAGTAGCCACGCCCCCCGGCGTTCAGGCCGGCCACCAGGATTGTGTGCCAGGCGCCGCCGAAGTAGACATCCATGACCGCCGGCGTGCCATCGACGAAATAGCGGTGTGAATTGGCGTAGTTTTCGTCGGCCAGCTTGTAAAGATCAGGGAGAACGGCGCGCGGAACATATGCCCACATCTCGGCGCCTGTGTCTCCATTGAACGCGTGCAGCATGCCGTCGTTGGCGCCGACATACACGACCGCCTGGCGGCTGCTGTTGTTGTTCTTGAAGGTCGCATAATCGGGAGTGACGGCGTCGGCGAAGGCAAAGCGCGGCTCCCTGACGAAGATCGGCGCCGCGCTGACCGTGTCGCCCAGTACATGCTCGCGATCGCGGAAGACTTTGTTTGCAGCGGCGTTCGAGACGTCTTGTTCGTAGCCGCTTTGCCCGCGTAGATAGTTGACCATGTTGCCGCCGTTGTTGGCCAACACCCGTTGCGCCGGGGTCAGCGTCAAACATTGCGGCAGCGTGCTGCATTTATCGCTGAAGTAAGCCTGTTCATCGGTCGTCAGTGAGGCGAATAAAAACGGTTTCAGCTTGGTGGCGGATGCCGCATCGAACGTATGGATCGACCTCGTATCGGTCGTCGCAGTAACTTTGGCGTCGAGTTGCCCCGCAGCGGCCCAACCCGTTGTCGAATCGCCAGGGACGAGCGGCAAAATGTTGCCGGTCGCAGGATTGATGCGACGGGCTATTACTTCGCCGTCCCAAAGCACGGTGCGGTAAGTGGAACTGAAAATCAGGTTATCGCTTTGCGTGATATTGGGGCTGCTGGTCGCGGCAGCCGATGCGGCGCCGGTGCGCACTACGATCGAGGCTAGCGCGTCCGACAAGCCATTAACCAATGATGCGGGGTCTTTGGCGCTGAAGTAAGTGCCTCGGCCATTGACGGCGGTATGCCACAAATCGTCGAGCGCAGTCGGTGCGTCGGCCGCTGGCACCGGCCAATTCGCCGAGCCGCTCTTGATGGCCGTAAAGTCGCCCGAAGTTTCCGTCTCATATTCGGGATTGAAATTGAGCGCGCCATCCAGTCCGAGACCTAAGGTCAGTGTCGTCATGTGCTGATGGTTGGCCGTGTCTTTCGGCGTCGTCGGCACATTGTTCGTTGCGTAAGGCCCAGAATCGCGGAGGTCATTTTTGTAGTAATACATTGCAACGTCCGCGAGCGTGTTCGTCGATCCGGCGAGGCCGCCGTCGTACAACGGTCTGGCAACCCCGCCCGCGGCTGGCGCTAGTACATTGTCCTGATTGCCGATCGCGCTGGTGCCGTCCAATCTCACGCCGGCATTGCCGTTCCAATAGCCGTCGGTGGTTAACAGCGCAAAGTTTTGCTGACACGAAAACTGCATGGGATCGTCCGGCATGCCGCTGTTGATGAGGTCGGTTTTGGCGCCGAAATGTCGCCCGACCCTGGACAATGCTTCGCGAAGCGGAGTCGATCCGCTGGGAACCTGCGAATAAAACTTCGAATACCAACTGCTTCTTTGCGTCCCATCGAAGCGGGCGATTTTGAGGTATTTGTTCACCGCGACCGGACTGCCGGTATTGATGGTGACAAAGCCCACGCGATATTGATCGTCGACGTTCAGGAAAGCTTTACCCGCGGCCGTTTTCATGGTCAACATGCGGCTGCGGTAGTAGGTGTACCAATTCGAAAAATTAGTCATCTCTTGCGCGTAAGTGCACGTCCCGCTTGAGCAGTCGGTTCGGAGCGGCCGACCGCCGTAATTCGCGGTTGACGGAACGATGTCAACGCGCGTAAAGGTTCCGCCGTAACGCGAATAGGTATGCGTGCTGTCGAAGTTGTCGTGGCAGCGTGGCGATCCCGCGGTATTGCCCGTAGGCGCGGTGGCCTGGTTCGCTAGCGCAGCGGTCTGGCAATAACGAACCGGCGCGGGAACGGTACGGGTCGCCGACGCCGCGCCGCAATTGTCCAGGTTGGTGTTGGTGCAAAACTCCGTAATGTTCATTTGATAGTAATGCGGCGCACCATCCCTGACTTTTGGGTATTTGAAGTTAGTGGAGTTGTCGGTAACCGCACCGTTCGGAAAGCCGCTGGTGCCGTTGTTAGCGCTGTCGTCGTAACGAAACGACGCGGGAGTGTTTATGCCATTGCGCCTGCAATTGGTCGTGTCCGTTGGCGAGCGGTTATCGCGATTGCAATACACGAGCTCGGGATAGTCATTGATCAGATCTATAGTCGACGCTCCAATGTAACCATCGGTCAACACCGAGCTTGCGGTGGTTTGGGCAGGTTTATTTGTTCCGTCGGCGTTTACCCCCGGCGCGTAGGTAATTTGGGGGTTGTAGTAGATTTTGTTTGTGGAACTGCTGTAGTAAGGCGGATCGCCATACACGTAGTAAAGGAAATTGTAAGGCGAAGCGGTGTAATAAGGCAGGTAGCAAGAGGCATACTGGTACTCACAGTCGCCAGTGTAGCAACGTTTTTTGCACGAGTAGTCATCCCCAAACTGATCGGGAAGATGGTTCCACGCCATACTTCCGGAGTTATCGAGGATAAACATCAAATTCGGTAGCGCCGAGACGCCTGAGCTTTGCGTAAAGGGCGCGGACGCGAGATCCGCGTTTTCGGCGCGCGCCTCAGGCGCCCCCAGCAGGCCAAGTCCACTCAATAATATCGGCAGAAATTTAATCGCCAGTAACCGTTTCATTGCGTTCTCCCTTGTGTCGCTTTAGTTAGTGACCGCCACCATTGTTTGCGTGATGGTCTCTGTATTGCGAGGCCCCGCCGAACGTGAGGTTATCCGGTAGTAGACTTGCGGATTGCTTGCCACAGTAATGGCCGGCGGTGTTCCCTTGCTGCCTCCTGCACCGCCGCTGATAGGAAAGTTAAGTCCGCATTGATTTGCCGTCCCGGTCGCCGAGTGGTTGCCGTTGAAAGCGGTATTGGCCTCGGTACACATGCGATGGATGATGTAGGAAACGACATTGCCGGCGGCGTCAGCAGCGCCATTGTTGAGGGTGAAGGCATTCGCCCAACTGTTCGCGTTGCTCCAGTCCGGTTCCGGAAACGGTCGCGCCGAAAAATATCCGGCAGCGGTGCTATCGTTATTCAGAGCAGCCGCTCCCGAATTGGTCAACAGCCATTGGTAAGCCGCATCGACGCCCTGATCAGCTGACTGCAAGGTCGATTGCTTGAACGCCAGATTTCCGGCGATGACAGTCGCTGTATCGACCGAACGCATCAATGCGATGCCGGCAAGGGTCATCGCGACCAGCACGATCAGCGCAATAAACAGTACGACGCCTTTTTGTTTCATGCGAAGGGTCATTTGCATGGCAGGCCGCTTCATTCCGGTTTCCATATCATGTTACGAATGGGGGCGACGGTTTCATAAGTCCGGTAGCGGTAGCATTGCCAGCTCGTGCCGTCACCATCATTGGTCAGGGTGATTGTGCCGCCGATCCAAGCCGGCATCGTGGTGGTGATGTTGCAAAGTCCGGTCGCGGCGTCGGGTCTTTCTCTCAAGCCGCTGCGGGCGACGAGCGCAAGACGCACCGCAAGCACTTGCGACCAGGTCGCGGGCGTGGTCGGATCAATTTCGTCCCAGCTATCGACAATGCCGTCATTCGCGGTGCCGCCGCTTGCGCCATCGTCCTTGCCGTATTGCGCCTGCATTTGTACGATGCCATCGACGATTGCCGCGTTGGCGCTATTCGTCAGCACCGCGCGGGACATCAGTTGGCTATTGGGAACGGAAACCGAGTAAACGTTATCGGTCGGCAAGCTGCCGATATTGAAAAGCTGTCCCGCGGTTGTATAGGTAATGCTCAGGCCACCCGGCTTGTTGTAGCGCGTCGGCTCCTGCTCATTGGTAATGGGGTCGGTGTAATTACCGCTGTTGTGGATGACGTTCAAAGTCTGATTGCCAGTGGCCGGTAAATTCGATACCTGCGCCAGGGTGCAGTCTTTGCCTGCCTCCGCTGCGACGATCAAATCGCCTTCGCGAAAACCAAAGCGATTGTCGACCTTGAAGTCGGCTGAAGCTGAGGGCATGTTTTGTGTGAACTTCGCGGGAGTTGGAAGCAAGTCTGAATTGCCAAAAAGTACGGTGATGCTGTCCGGCGCGCCGCTCGCGCCTTGATCGATGTTTACCGGTGCAAGTACCAGCGCGGGGTTTACGCCGGGATTCAGTTCGTCCCAATACTGGATGGCGCAACCGAGGAACAGGGACTGGTTAACGCCGTAGCCGGCCCGCCGCAAATCGCGTTCGATTTCGAATAAGGCGCTGCCGCCGTTCTGCTGCGCGTCGGAGCCGCCGGTTGTTGTGCGCTTATAGCCTTCGGACACGGCAAAGACCTGAAAGATTACAATCGTGCCGAGCAGGCCGACGACCAGCGCAACCATGATTTCCACAAGACTGAAGCCGCCGCCGCGTTTTCGCAGACCTAGATAAGTTTGATGGCTCATGTCGGATTGGCGACGTTGGTAATGGCGATGTGGCGATGCGCAGCACCGCCGCGCGGAGTCCAGTTGATCGTGACCGTCAACTGAGTGCCGGTTCTGGTGATGGTCGCGCTTGCGCCAGGCAGGGGCATGGTCCCCACAGCGCTCATTTGAGTGACCAGTTCCTGGGTATCGGCGTTGCCGTTGGATGATGTGCAGGGGCCGCATGCGTAGGAGTTCAGGTTCGGGCGGTTGACCCACATCTGGCCGATGACCTTGTTCGCCAGAAAACTGGAATCGGCCCGGTACTTCGCATCGGATACGATATTGATGGTATTGGCCTGCATACCCACCAGCGCGAGTATTCCCATCGAAAAAATCAAAATGGCGATGAGGCCTTCCAGCAACACTGAGCCTTTTTGAGACGAGCCGCATGTCCAAACTTTTGTCATCGTCATCTCCATCAACATGCTCTTGGGTCGCCGGTAACGGCTTGCGGATCGCACATACGCACGTCGCCGCCCGTACCGGCTCTTACGCTCAATTCACGGCTTTCTTCAGCGGCAAGTACAGTCGAATCGATATCCACTCGCGAGAAAGTCGGAATCGCATCGCGGTTCGCAATGACTCTACCGAGCCCGTTAAACGTGATCATTCCTGCATCGCTATCTGCAACGTGAGCGCCTGGCGCACCTGTGAACATGGTTAAAGTCGAGTTGGCTGTATTTTCCACAGGACGTCTCTGGATTTGCTCGCCGCCGCCCCCCGTGACCGCAATTCTCACCGTCCAGCTTGAGGCGGGCAGCGCGTCGAACTCCAGTTCGACATTCGAATTACGACGCACGCCTTCGGCACGCGCGAGTTGCAGGCCGTTCTGGATCGATTCCGCCGCCGTGCGTATTTGCGAGTTTTGGATCCACGCGCCGTAGCTAGGCAAACCCAGGCCGAATAGCACACTGATGATCGCGATCCCGATTATCAGCTCGATCAGCGTTACGCCTTTGCTTAGCACGACGCGCCTTGCTTGCTTAGCCAACAGGTCTGGGTGCTGGTGGCGCCGTAGAACTTGGTCGTGGCCCTCGCGTTCATGTGATCGATCGTGAAAACGAAGTCGTCCGCGCTCCCCAGGCCTTGACCAGCCTTGGCTTCCGCGGTTGCCGTATAGGTTTGGGATGGAGATGCGCCCGGTGTGCAGCTAAGATCAAAGAACCGTGACGTCGGTACGGCCATGCCGCAAGTCGTCGTTGTGCCTGTGTTGTACTGCCGGTTGTCCTGATAGAACTGCTCCATGCGCACCCGATAGTCGGCCAGCGCGGTATGCGCATCGACCAACTTGCCGCGTACCACGTAATCCGTGTACGAAGGGATCGCGACACTCGCGAGAATCCCGACGATAACGATCACGACCATCACCTCGATCAGCGTGAAGCCGCAAGCTTTTGTTAAATCGATTGTTGCCTTCCAGGTGCGCATGGCGAGCCTCTTAGTACCGTTAACGGCAGCCATCCTATGCGGGCGAATACAGGGCCGCGAGCCACATCCGATGAGAGGGGCAGTTTGCTAGAATGAGCGGTCTTTTTTGCCGCTGACCGGAGTGCGTGTATCCCGATTTCATCGTTGTGGGCGCTGGCGTGATCGGTCTTGCGACCGCATTTGAACTGGCGCGTCGCGGCGCGTCGGTGACGCTGATCGAGCGCGGTCGAGTGGGGCGCGAATCGTCCTGGGCTGGCGCCGGCATTCTGTCAGTGCTGCCGCCGTGGGATTATGACAAAGGGGTAATCGACCTCGCGCGCTACAGTGAAACGCTCTACTCCGATTGGGTCGCTTCGCTGGAAGAAGCGAGTGGAACAGACTGCGAATACCGACGGTCGGGCATGCTGATGCTGGGCACACATGACGATGATCGCGCGCGCGACTGGCTGGCGACTTTTTGCGCGGGAGGTGAAAAAGTTGCGGCGCGCGCGATCGCGCCGCAACTCTCTGTCGAGCGCGAAGCGTGGTGGTTGCCGCACACCGCTCAGGTCAGGCCGCCGCGCCTCCTCAAAGCCTTGCGCGGCGCGCTTTCGCGCATGGATGTGAACATCATCGAGAACACTGAGGTTCTCGGCTTTTGCCAATCCGGCTCGCGCATCGTTTCACTGCGCTGCCGCGAAGGAGAGGCGGGTGGCGGCCAGTTCGTCGTCTGCGCCGGCGCATGGAGTCAGCGCCTGCTTGGCGAGCACGCGCTCGCGCTCGATATCTGCCCGGTGCGCGGGCAAATGCTGTTATTCAACTGTGCGCCGAATACATTCGGCCCGATGCTGCTCGAAGACGATTTTTATCTGGTGCCGCGCGCCGATGGCCATATTCTGGCGGGCAGCACAGTCGAAAACGTCGGCTTCGATAAATCGACTACCGCTGCGGCGCGCGAAGAGTTGATGGCGCATGCCCACGCGCTGCTGCCGTTACTGAATGGAGAAAATCTGGCGGCGCAGTGGGCAGGGTTGCGGCCTGCCGCACCCGGCAATATTCCAGCCATCGCCCGTCATCCGCATATCGACAATCTGTATATCAACAGCGGTCACTTTCGCTATGGTGTGACGATGGCGCCAGGCAGCGCGCAATTGCTGGCGGCAGAAGCGCTTGGTCTGCCAGCGGCAATCGATATCGCACCATATCGCTGGCCGACCGAGGCCCACGCTTCTAAATCGTCGTAGAATCATCTCAATCTTTTCAAAAAGGAGATGCCATGAGAAGCTCCATGCGTTTCATCATTGCCGGGATCATGGCCCTTATCGGCCTGTTCACGTACTTCACTGCAACTCAGGACAATCCGATCACCGGCGAATCGCAGCGCGTGCGCTTCACGCCCGAACAGGAGATCGCGCTCGGGCTCGAGGCCGCGCCGCAGATGGCCGAGCAGATGGGCGGGCTCCATCCATCCGACGACGTGCAAAATTACGTGAATACGGTAGGGCAAACCGTGGTGCAGGGCAGCGCTGCTAAGAAATCACCGTATCAATTTCAGTTTCATGTGCTCGCCGATCCGAAAACCGTGAACGCATTCGCGCTGCCCGGCGGGCAAATTTTTATCACGGCAGCCCTCCTTGCGCAGTTGCAGAACGAAGCCCAACTCGCCGGCGTGCTCGGCCACGAAGTCGGCCATGTGATCGGCAGGCACGCTGCGGAACACATGGCGAAAGGGCAACTGACGCAGATACTCGTCGGCGCCGCCGGCGTAGCCGGATCCGGCGACGGTGGCGGTCAGCACGCGGCCATGATCGCCTCGATGGTCGGCAACATGATCAACCTCAAATACGGGCGCAGCGACGAGCTTGAATCCGACGCGCTCGGCATCCGCTTCATCGCTGAAGCAGGCTTCGATCCGCGCGCGATGGCCGGCGTGATGGATATTCTGGAAAAAGCATCGGGAGGCGCGCGCGGCGGTGTCGAGTGGCTGCAAACGCATCCGAATCCCGGCAATCGTCGTGAAAGCATCAAACAGGAAATTGCCGAGAAATTTCCGGATGGCGTGAAGGCGCCGCGCGGCCTTGGCAATCCGCAGCGACTGGACGCGGTGCAGCGCTTGCTTTAGAAGCGGGTGTGACTTCTGGGCAGATACAAAGCGTCGCCGGCTAAAGCTCAGCGGCTTCGCGGAAGAGCGCTCGATCCGAAGCAAGCCAAGCCCCGTTTAGCAACCGCCACACCGCCATCCCGGCGCGCGGACACGTTAGCGCCGAAGGCGCTCGCTTGCGGGTAACGTGCCCTGACCCCGCCTTTTAGAACTTCCTTTGAAAAAGGGGGCAGTGGGATTTCTCCGCGCTCAAACCCCCGTCTGACCCAACTCAGTCCCTTTTTCGAAGGGGAAGAAGAGCCACTCTCAGCCCCTCCCGCCCCGGATGGCTTCGCGCCAACGACGTGTCGGCGGGGCGCGCGGACACGTTACCGCGAAGCGGCCGTTTGCGGGAGTGCCCCTTGACCCCGCCTCCAGCAAGCGGGTCTACGCCTAACGTGTCGGCGGGCCTTTCCCCGTCAAGGCGGAAGGATAAAAACTTTCATTGCTCTCAGGACGGATAGAATCTCCGTGCCTTATTCGAGCACGTGCAACCTTCACGCTTCAGCACGGGCCGCCCGCAAGAGATGCTCCCTCCCCACTTGCTGGGGAGGGCTGGGGTTGGGGGGCTGAGAAACATGACTGTCAGAACCAGATATCGCGTTCGCACCGCTGCACCCGCACCCCAACCTTCTCCCGTCAAGGGGGCGGGAGAAAAATCCTCATGCAAGCTTTCGCCATCGTGTGAGGGTAAGCCGCGCAACCTTAATATAACAAGCCTTGCCCGAAGCAAATAAGTTCTCGTCCGCCTCATCCCTAGAACCCGAGATTTATAACGTCCCAGCTTCGGTTAACGAAATCGGCAAACAGCAGCGTCTTGCTGGTGCCCTCTGTTCGTTAAAGACGGCCTGCCAGCCGTGGTCCATCGACCGAACACGTCAAAAATCTACCAAATTCGGCATCCGCATGAAGCAATCGGCTTTAGGTAGGTTTAGCAAGCTATTGATAAATAGCGATCAGTAGCAATACCCGCAGCGGCTCGCCCATGGCACAGTTGCTGCGCTTCTATCCGGCGTAGCTCGCCGAGGTCAGGCCGCTTGGCGCCCCCTTCCCCAGGCGCCGCCAGCAATTCTCCGTTTACCGCCTCAGTTTCGTGGGTTTTGTTGCTCAAGGCCCATCCCTGCCCGAACCTTTTTGCACGAGCACATTGCGATGTCTTGGCACGCTTATGGCTTCGTCGCAATACTTAGCATTAATAAAATATTGTAACGTTTTGTTTATTGACAGGAGCACCTTGAAAATCATGATCATGACGCGACTAAATGTGCCGAAGATTCACACGTGCGTGCTTGCGATTGTTCTCGCTTGCGGGTTCGGTTCGGCCAAGGCAGCCAGCGAACTACGCCTGACCAACGCGGTTTTCCAGGAGATCGAGGTCAAGGGCGAAGACGGAAAAGTTGAGCGCAAGACCGTTCCCGCGGCGCGCGTCATCCCCGGCACCGAAGTGTTTTACGTCATCAGCTATCAGAACGCCGGTGATAAGGCCGCCGAGAAAGTCGCCATCACCAATCCGGTTCCGAAAGACCTTGAGTACATAGCCGCCATCGGCCCTTCCATCGCGGAAGAAGTTTCCGTCGATGCCGGGAAAACCTATGGCGCACTTACCGCCTTGACCGTGACCCTGCCCGACGGCAACACGCGTCCGGCGAAGGCTTCGGATGTCACGCACGTGCGCTGGAAGCTGGCTTCGGCGCTAAAGCCGGGCGATGAGGGCAAGGTGTCATTTCGAGCCAAGCTGAAATAGCAATGCGATTTGCGCGCACAAAAAACGTCGTCATTCCCGCGAAACATGTCCTCGAATGCCTTAATCGGGGAGCAGGAGTCTGGTTAGGAGAACGAGATCCTGCTTCCGCCGGAATGACGCCCAAGTATCAAGAACCAAGCCGCAGATCGACCGCGAAACGGATTCGGTCGCTTTCTTAATTAGGGGAGCAACATGAAATTGAGTAGCTTGAAATATATAGCCGCGGCCTTGCTGATGGTTGGCGCGCAGCAAACGTTTGCGGCGGGAACTCTCTCGGGCGCCGATGTCAACAACACCGCGACGATCAATTATCAGGTAGGCGGCGTCGCCCAACCTGCGCAGCCCAGCAATACCGCAACCTTCAAGGTCGACCGCAAGGTTAACCTGACGGTCGCGGAAGTCGGGACTGCCGATACCACGGTGACACCGGGTTCAACCAACCAGGCGGTCACGTTCACGGTCACGAATACAGCGAACGCGGCGCTCGATTTCGCGCTGACGGTGACGCAGGATGCGACAAACGCGACCACCGCGCATGGCGGCACCGACGATTTCGACGTAACAAACGTTCGCTTCTTTCTGGAGAGTGGCGCGACTGCTGGTTTCCAGGCGGGCGAGGATACGCAAATCACCTTCCTCGACGAGATAGCGGCCGATGCAACGTTCACCGTGCACGTCGTGGCCGATATTCCTAATGCGCAAGCCAATGGCAATCAGTCTGGCCTGACGCTGACAGCAACCTCGCGTGAAGCGGGCACTGCTGCTGCCCAGGGTGCGGCCATCACCGAAACTGCCGGCGCCGATACGCCGGGTGCGGTCGATACCGTGTTCGCCGATGGTGCGGGCGATACCGATGCTGCACGCGACGGCGCGCACAGCGACGACGACGCCTTCCTGATCTCGGCGGCGCAGATCACCGCGGCAAAGAGTTCGCGCGTTATCAGCGATCCGTCCAACGGCACGACGAATCCGAAAGCTATTCCGGGCGCGGTTGTCGAGTACTGCATTGCCGTAACCAATGCGGCGGGTGGCGCAGCGGCAACTAATGTGACCGTAGCGGATGCATTGGCGGGTCAACCCGTAACTTACGTCGCCGCCTCAATCACGTTAGGTGCGACGAACTGCACGGCTACCGACGGCGTTGCGAAGACCGACGCGGCCGACGCGGACGAAGCCAGCTTCGCAGCCAATACCACGACCGGCAGCTTCGCCAGCGTTCCGGCAGGCTCGACTGTGGTTATGCAGTTCCGCGTCACCATTAACTAAAGACGATTAAGTCTGCAAGGGGAGGATCCGCCGAGACTCGCAAGGTCTTGGCGAATTTTCGTGGACGATCGCCATGGCGCAAAACGAGAATAAAATTGCAAACCTGCTGAAGCGCGGGCTCATAGCATTATTCTGCGCACTCATCGCAAGCCAGGCGGGCGCTGCAACGATCAGCAACACTGCGACCGTAAACTTCCAGTATTCGAGTTCACCGCCGCTGTCGATCATCAGCAACACCAACAAGCTCAACACGCTGCCCGCGCCGACGCCGGCAGTTATCCAATTCCTGCGCTATGCGCCAGGTGTTGCCGGCGCAAGCGTGATCGCTGCCGATGGCGGCTTGTGCCGAAATAGCGCGGGCGCTTTTGCTCCGATCCCCAGCCTGAAGGATTTTTCCGGCGGCGCGATCAATACCGCGTCAGCGTCGATGACGAAAACCGGGATCTACCATGCCGGCGAAGCGGTGTTCGTCAGCATTGCCGACGCCAATCGCAACCTCGACGCTGCAACGCGCGAATTTGTCGAAGTGCGCGTCACGACCAGCCCCGGCGACGAGGAAGTCGCGCGCCTGCAGGAAACCAGCGCCAACAGCGGAATTTTCGCGGCCGCGCTACCCAGCGCTACCATGCCGCCGCAGGCGAACAAATTTGACTGCCGGCTTTCGCTGGCGCAGGAAAGCAAGCTGAGCGCCGACTATACCGACACCGAATTCGCGTCGGACAGCGCCCACGCTGATGCGCTGGTCGACCCATTCGGCGTCGTGTTCGATTCCGCCACCGGCGCGCCGGTCAACGGTGCGATCGTAACCTTAATGAATGCGATCACCGGCCAACCGGCTACCGTGTTCGGCGACGATGGCATGAGCGCGTTCCCGTCGACCGTGACCAGCGGCGGCAGCGTGACCGACGCCAGCGGCCGCGCCTATACTTTCCCGCCCGGCGGCTTCCGCTTTCCGTTTATTCCGCCCGGCGATTACGTGCTGCGGGTGACGGCGCCAGCAGGTTTTGCGGCGCCTTCGACCGTCGCGCTGCCGGCGCTGCAGGCGGTCAACGACCCGTCCGGCAATCCGTACGCGGTGGTTCAGGGATCGCTCGGCGATCGCTTCACGGTGCCGTTTGGTCCGATCGTCAACATCGACATTCCGGTCGATCCGGTGCGAGCAAGGCTGCTGATCCAGAAGAGCGTATCGGCGACCGAAGTGTCGGCCGGCGACTTTCTGCAATACCGCGTGACGGTCGAAAACCGCAACACCGCGGCGCCTATGAACGACGTCGTGATTACGGATAGGTTGCCGCTCGGCATGCGCTACCGCGGCGGATCGCTGCGCATCAACGGTCAGAACGCGGCCGATCCCTCGATCAGCAGCGATGGCCGTACGCTAACGATTACCGTCGGCGCCATTGCTACGGGCGCCAAAGCCGAATTGAGCTATGTCGTGCAGGTCGGCGCCGGCTCGCGCAAAGGCGAGGCGGTGAACCGCGCCGTCGGCACTGCGAGCGGCGGCGTCACCTCGAATGTCGCGTTCGCCGTCGTGCGGGTGCGCGAACCTTTCTTTACGTCGCAATTCACCATCATCGGCCGTGTCGTCGAAGGCGAATGCGACAGGGCGTGGGATGCGCTCAAAGGCGTGCCCAATATCCGCATGCTGCTCGAGGATGGAACCTACGTTGCGACCGATGTCGACGGCCAGTTCCATTTCGAAGGTGTGCGGCCGGGAACGCACGTTGTGCAGCTCGACCTCGACAGTCTGCCGCCGCATCTCGAAGCGGTGCCGTGCATCCAGAACACGCGCTTTGCCGGTCGCTCGTTTTCGCAATTCGTCGAAGCCCAGGGCGGCAGCTTGTGGCGTACGGATTTTTATGTTCGGGCGAAGGCGGGCGTCGCAGCGCCGATTGCGCCTCGGGCGGAAAATGAAGGCAGCGCGGCATCGGCGACGACAGAAGGCGTGCAGCGGGCGGTGCCGGCGTTGCCGGCCGCACCACCCCGCCACTTCGTGTCGCCCCTCCTCGATGAGGAGGGGAAAGGATCTTCCCGCCACGTCGTGTCGCGTCCCCCCGGCGAGGAGGAAAAAGATGCTGTTGCGACCGCTCGCGAACCCGAGCCTCACTCCCCCGAAACCCCCTTCCCTCCTTCCCAAGGAGGGGCGACACAAAGTGGCGGGGTGGTTCTTTCTGAAAAAGAACTGACCCCTAGCAGTCGCGCGCCTGCAGACGGAGGGATAACTTCCCACGGTGGCGGCGCAGAGGCCAAAGCAGTCGAAGAAAAGCAAACGAAGCGCCGTTCGATCGCGGATGACGTGACTGCCGCCGGCGGCAAGACCGATTGGCTCACCGGCCAGACGCCCGGCGTCGAATGGTTGTTCCCGGCCGGGAATCACAATCCGCGCGCGCCGACGGTACGCGTTGCGATCAAGCACGCGCCGAACCAGAAAATCGTGCTGAAAAACAGCGGCGAGCGCGTACACGAATTGAATTTCGACGGCGCCGAAGTCAGCGCCGACAAGACCATCGCGGTCAGCGTCTGGCGCGGCCTGCCGCTGAAAGACGGCGACAACCTCTTCGATGCCGATGTCATGGACGAAACCGGCAAGACGGTGACTACCTTGTCGCGCACAGTGCACTATGCAAACCAGCCCGCGCGCGCAGTGCTCGTTCCCGAAGAATCCGTGCTGGTCGCGGACGGCATACACAAACCTGTGATCGCGGTGCGCATTCTCGATCGCGACGGCCGCCCGGTTCGCGCCGGCATTACCGGCGCCATCCGCGTCAATCCCCCTTACGTAGCCGCGCAAGAAGTCGAATTCCAGCAGCAGCGTCAACTAGCCGGGCTCGACCGCTATACGCCGACGTACAAAGTCGAGGGCGATGACGGTATCGCCTACATAGAACTGGCGCCAACCACGGAAAGCGGCAACGCCGTGCTGAGCATGAGCTTTCAGCAAAATGAACGGACACCGCGCACCGACGAATTGCGCGTGTGGCTCGAAGGCAAGCCGCGCGATTGGGTCGTCGTCGGCTTTGGTTCGGGAACCGTCGGCTACAACACCTTGAAGGGCAATATGCAGTCGCTGAGCGAAGCCGGCGCCGATGACGACGTGTACACGGACGGCCAGGTTTCGCTGTACGCGAAAGGCCAAGTGCTCGGCAAATGGTTGATGACCATGGCATATGATTCGGACAAGCCGGGCGAGCAGCGCCGCCGCGAAGGCGTGCTGTCGACAATCGACCCGCAGCAGTTCTATACGCTGTACGGCGACGGCGCCCAACAGCGCTACGACGCGTCGAGCCAGGAAAAGCTGTATCTGAAAATCGAGCGCGATCAATTTTATGCGCTGTTCGGCGACTTCGAGACGGGCCTCACGCAAACCGTGCTCGCGCGCTACAGCCGGACTTTGACCGGCGTGAAAAGCGAATTCCGCGGCGAACTGATCAACTACACGGCATTCGCTTCGGACACCGCGCAGAACTTCGCGCGCGACGAGATCCAGGGCAATGGCACTTCGGGTTTGTATCGCTTGTCGCGCGGCAATATCGTGATCAACGGCGAGAAAATCCGCATCGAGACGCGCGACCGTATTCGCTCCCAGATCATCGTCCAAAGCCGGCAACTGCTGCGCCATATCGATTACGACATCGATTACGCGGCCGGCACGCTGTTCTTCCGCGAGCCGATTTTGAGCCGCGATTTCAATTTCAATCCGAACTTCATCGTCGCCGAATACGAGACATTCAACGCCGGCGACAAGGAACTGAACGCAGGCGGCCGTATCGGCACGCAATTCCTCGACGGCAAGGTGCAGGCCGGCGTCTCCGTGATCCGCGACGCAGCGAACTTCGGCGCGACCGATCTCGGCGGTGTCGATGTGAAAGTGAAAGTCGCGCCGACCACTGAAGTCCGCGTCGAAGCTGCGAAGAGCGGCGGTCAGGCTGCGCAGATCGAGCGCGACGGCAGCGGGTATCTGGCCGAAATCGAACATCACGACGGCAACTTCGACGCGCTCGCTTACGCCCGCCGGCAAGCGCCGGGCTTCGGCGTCAACCAGCAGAACGCGGCGGAGTCAGGGACGTTCAAGGCCGGCGCCGATGCGCAATACAAGCTCAACCAGCACACCGCGCTGCAAGGCCAGGCTTACCGTCAGGAAAATCTGGTCAGTCGCGCGACGCGCGATGCCGGCACGGCGCAGCTCGAATATCGCGAAGATTTGTGGAGCGCACGAGTCGGCGCGCTGTTCGCGTCTGACGAGGCGATTACCGGCGAGACTTTCGACTCGCGTCAGGCGACGCTGGGCGCGAGCCGCTATTTTCTCGACAAGAGACTCGAAGTCAACGCGCAAGCCGATATCAGCCTCGGCGGCAAAAACGATAGCGTCGATTTTCCTTCGCGCTATACCGTCGGCGCCGCTTATGCGATCAACGAAAGTCTGCGGTTACTCGCGGCGCAGGAATACACCGACGGCGAGCAATTCAGTACTGCGACGACGCGCTTCGGTTTCCAGGCCGTGCCATGGAAAAATGCGAAGCTGACCAGCACGTTGAACCAAAGCCATATCTCGGAATACGGTCCGCGCACTTTCGGCCTGTTCGGTTTGACACAATCGTTCCTGGTCGACGAACGTTGGGGTTTCGATGCGTCGGTCGATACCAGCCGCACCCTCAAGGAATCCGGCAACGCACCGCTGGTGATCAATCAGAATCAGCCGATCGCATCCGGCGGCGTGCT
>JACMKV010000436.1 GCA_014379915.1 Burkholderiales bacterium | reverse complement strand
TTGCCATTTTGTCGCCTCTTTTTCTAGTGGATTACGATCCGATCTGCCCCGCGTCCCTTTTGCTTGTAGCGCCGTTTTCTCCCCGCGCTACTCCCATTCTATCGTTGCTGGCGGTTTGCCGGAAATATCGTAAACCACGCGATTTATTCCGCGCACTTCGTTGATGATTCGATTGGATACTCTGGACAGCAGCGGGTACGGCAATTCGGCCCATTGTGCCGTCATGAAATCCTGCGTCTGCACAGCGCGCAGCGCGATCACATATTCGTAGGTGCGGCCATCGCCCATGACGCCTACCGATTTGACCGGCAGGAAAACAGCGAATGCCTGTGACGTCTTGTCATACCAGCCCGATGCGCGCAATTCTTCGATGAATATCGCGTCAGCCTGGCGCAACAGTTCGGCATATTCGATTTTGACTGCGCCGAGTATGCGCACCCCCAGCCCAGGGCCCGGAAATGGATGGCGATAAACCATATCGTGCGGCAGCCCCAACTCCACGCCGAGCTTGCGGACTTCGTCCTTGAAGAGTTCGCGCAGCGGCTCGAGCAATTTGAGATGCAGCGTTTCCGGCAATCCACCGACATTGTGGTGCGACTTGATGGTATGCGCCTTCTTGTTCCGGGCGCCGGCGGATTCGATGACGTCGGGATAAATTGTTCCCTGCGCAAGCCATTTCGCGTCTTTGATTTTAGCCGCTTCGCGCTGAAACACTGCAACGAATTCGCGGCCGATGATCTTCCGCTTCTGCTCGGGATCGGCAATCCCGGCCAGACATCCAAGGAACTCGGCGGCGGCCTCGACGTGGACGACCTTGATGCCGATATTCCGGGTGAAGGTTTGCAGCACCTGCTCCGCCTCATTCAGACGCAGCAGACCATTGTCGACGAACACGCAAGTGAGCTGGTCGCCGATCGCGCGATGCACGAGCGCTGCGGCAACCGCTGAATCGACGCCTCCGGATAGTCCGAGTATGACTTTGTCATTGCCCACTTCTGAGCGGATTCGGCCGATCGCGATTTCCGCGTAATCAGGCATGTTCCAGTCGCCTGCCAAACCGCAGATATCGTGCACAAAGCGCGCGATCAACGCCCTGCCTTGCAGCGTATGCGTGACTTCGGGATGGAATTGCAGACCGTAGAAACGGCGCGCTTCATCGGCCATGCCGGCGATCGGCGTCAGGGCATTGCTTGCGATCACCTCGAAACCGGGAGGCAGCCCGTTGACCGAATCGCCGTGGCTCATCCAGACATCGAGTAAACCATGACCCTCGTCATTGACGCGGTCCTGGATATCGCGCAGCAAAGCCGAGTGACCGCGCGCCCGCACTTCGGCGTAACCGAACTCGCGCGACCTGCCGCTCTCGACCGCGCCACCCAATTGAGCGGCCATCGTCTGCATGCCATAGCAAATGCCGAGCACCGGGACCTCAATCTCGAAAACCGCGCTGGGCGCCCGTGGTTGATCGGTGATGACCGACGCCGGGCCGCCCGACAACACGATGCCATTTGGCGCGAATTCGTGGATGAAAGCATCGCTTACGTCCCACGGATGCAGCTCCGAATAAACCCCGGCCTCGCGTATGCGGCGCGCAATCACCTGGCTGTATTGGGATCCGAAATCGAGGATAAGGATTTTTTGCATTAAGGCAGCGGCCAGGAATCAGGGGTCAGGCGTAGGTGAATTTGTTCCCTGACCCCTAGCCCCTGAATCCTGATCCCTGTTCCTTTACTCGATTCGATAGTTCGGCGCCTCCTTGGTGATCTGCACGTCGTGCGCGTGCGATTCGCGTATGCCTGCCGTCGTCACTTCGATGAATTCGGCGCGTTCGCGCATTTCATCGATGGTCGCGCAGCCGAGGTAGCCCATGCTGGAACGCAAGCCGCCGATCAGCTGATGCATGACCGCCGCCACGCTGCCTTTATACGGCACGCGGCCTTCGACGCCTTCAGGAACCAGTTTTTCGGCGCGATCCTCGTCGTCCTGGAAATAACGGTCGCTCGAACCCTGTTGCATCGCTGCGACCGAGCCCATGCCGCGATAGGTTTTGTACGAGCGGCCCTGGAACAACTCGAGCTCGCCGGGCGCCTCTTCGGTGCCGGCAAACAGGCCGCCCAGCATTACCGATGAAGCGCCAGCCGCGATCGCTTTCGCGATATCGCCGGAATAGCGGATACCGCCATCGGCAATTGCAGGTATTCCACTGCCGGCCAACGCGTCGCAGACATTCTGGATCGCAGTGATCTGCGGAACACCGACGCCGGCAACGATGCGTGTCGTACAGATCGAACCCGGACCTATTCCCACCTTGACGCCATCGACGCCGTGATCGATCAAGGCTTTCGCGGCGGCCGCAGTAGCGATATTGCCGCCTATCACCTGTGTTTTCGGGTAGTTGGTTTTAACCCATTTGATGCGATCGAGCACACCTTGGGCATGGCCATGCGCGGTATCGACGACGATTACGTCCGCGCCCGCTTCGATCAACGCTTCCACACGCTCTTCGACGCCTTCACCGGTCCCGATTGCCGCGCCGACCCGCAACTGGCCAAGGTCGTCTTTGCACGCATGGGGGTGCTCGGTCGATTTGAGGATGTCCTTGACGGTGATGAGACCACGTAATTCGAAATTATCATTGACCACCAGAACGCGTTCGAGACGGTAACGATGCATGAGTCCGAGCGCCTCTTCCCGGCTCGCCCCTTCCCGAACCGTGATCAGCTTGTCCCGCGGCGTCATGATGTTCATGATCGGCTGGTCAAGCCGGGTCTCAAACCGCAGGTCGCGATTGGTCACTATCCCGACCACCCGCTGGCCGTCGACCACCGGCAAGCCCGAGATATTGTGCTGCCGCTTCAGCTCCAGAACCTCGCGCACCGTCATCTGCCGCGGAATCGTGATCGGATCCTTTACGACACCGCTTTCGAAGCGCTTTACCTTTGCAACTTCCGCGGCTTGCGAAGCAGACTTCATGTTTTTGTGGATTATGCCAATGCCACCCTCCTGAGCCACGGCAATGGCGAGGCGCGAGTCCGTCACGGTGTCCATGGCGGCTGAAATCAACGGGATGTTCAAGTTGATACTACGGGTGAGCTTGGTTTCTAGCTTGACTTCGCGCGGGAGGACGTTCGAATGCGCGGGAACGAGCAGCACATCGTCGAAGGTAAGGGCTTTCTGCACCGACCTGATCATTCCACTCCCCGCAAACGTTCCATTATACGAGAGTTGACGCTGCCCGATAAGGCAACGCAGAGAGCAGTTCTATAGCCGACTTACAGGCATGGTAATTGCGCTATGCATATCTCTTAACGTTGAGTCTCAACAATCAGGTCATCAGACATGGTGAAGCCAAGCCTGGGAGCTACTATGAAAAAGCTGTCCGCAGTTTTAATGCTTTTCACGTTTTCGCTGGCCTCCAGCGCTGAGCTTCACCGCTGGGTTGACGCTCAGGGGCATGTTTATTACTCAGACCAGGCTCCGTCAGGATTCTTCAAGCATCAGAAAGTACTGCCCGCGCAACATGCCGCTGCTGCCCCCGTCTCAGATATCCGCGAAAATTCCGCTGCGCCCAAAACGCTGGTCGATAAGGAACTGGAGTTTCGCAAACGCCGCATCGAGGCCGAAGAAGCGCGAATCAAACAAGAAAAGGAACGGGCCACAGATAACGCGGCCCGACAGAATTGCACCCTTGCCAAAAACGATCTGAAAAACTTGCAGGAAGGCGGCCGGCTCGTGCGTTATGACGAGCGCGGTGAACGCGCGTTCCTGACTGATCATGAACGGGAAGCACGAGCCGAAGAAGCGGAGAAAGCGGTTGAGCAATGGTGCGGACAGAAAAACGCTCAAAAATAAGCCCGGTTAAATCCTCGCGCTAAATCCTCCCATCACGCAATCGGCAGGGAAGCTACTGGATGCGGCCAGGACTCATTTAGCCGCTTGCCCCGCACTCCCTGAAAAATCAGCCGCGCTTGCCTTCTATCGCGGGGGTCTTTCGACCAAACCCTTCACTCTGCAATTCGATCAAGCAAATTGAATGCATGAGTCTGGATTTCGTCATTTGTCTTGAAGGCTCGACACTTTCGCAGCTTTTGGATCGCGCAAAAACTCGTGGGCGAACAAAGCTATCCGCAAACTAGCGCTTAAAAGATGAGCGGGCGCGGGATTGGCGCTGTTGCTTCGGATCGTTGATCAGCGGACGATAGATCTCAATCCTGTCGTGGTCGCGCAGCACGGTGTCGCGACGAACCGGCTTGCCGAATATCCCGATATCCGTTTCAGCTATGTCGGGATGCTCATGCAATATGCCGCACTGCGCTATCGCCTGCGCGGCGGTCGTCCCTCGTGCTACCTGGATTGATATCAGCGGCTGCCAATCCACTGTCGCGTAGACGAGCTCAACGGTGATAAGGGGCTCATTTAGGCGCCACATAAACTTGCTCGGCGCGTTTGACGAATGCATCGACAAAAGTGTTCGCAATGTAATGAAATACCGGGCCGACCACCTTTTCCAGCAGCTTATTCGAGAACTCATACTGCAGTCGAAACTCGATCTTGCACGACTCCGCGGCAAGTTCGATGAAGCGCCAATCGCCGTCCAGGTGTTTGAACGGCCCGTTCAGCAGTTTGATATCGATCCGGTGCGGCGGCTCTTTCGTGTTCTCGGTGCTGAATTTCTGGCGAATGCCGTGATAGTCGATGAACAACGTTGCGCGGGTGATTTTTTCATCGCGCGCTTCGACACTGGCGCCGCCGCACCACGGTAAAAATTGCGGATAGCGCCCGACGTCTTCTACCAGCGCGTACATCTTCGCTGCGCTGTAATTGACGAGAACCGTTTTCTCTACGTATGCCATGCCGGATTTTGAAAAGCAGCGCGCTTAGGATGGGCGAAAAAAGCAAACCTGATAATATACCGCGCTAGCAGCGTTCCTTCGCCAGATACTTCTCAAGCCCGCGTTCTACATGAGCATTGCACAGAACAAAAAGGCGTTTCACGATTATTTCATCGAGGAAAAATATGAAGCCGGCATGGCGCTGCAGGGCTGGGAAGTCAAGGCGATTCGCGCCGCGCGTGTGCAGCTGAAAGAAGCGTATGTCGTGATCCGCAATGCCGAGTTGAATCTGATCGGCTGCCACATCAGTCCGCTGACCAGCGCATCGACGCACGTCGATGCCGATCCGGTACGGACGCGAAAACTGTTGCTGCATGCGGAAGAAATCAGCAAGCTGATCGGCAAGGTAGAGCGCGCCGGTTACACGCTGGTGCCGCTCGATTTACATTACACCCGCGGCAAGATCAAGCTGGAAATCGGCCTTGCCAAGGGCAAGAAACAGCACGATAAGCGTGAATCCGAAAAGGCGCGCGGCTGGCAGCGTGAGAAGCAGCGTTTACTGCGGGTGAAATGACTTCCGAGCGCTGCGCGCGAGCAAGTCATCCCTGCAAAAGCAGGGATCTCGTGTTCACTGCCGTGACGGACCTTGACGCGTTGGGCAAGTCATCCCTCCGCGGCGCGAGGAGATTTGTCTTATGCACGAGATTCGCTCCCGGCTTGAAGCATGCTGGGACAAGTTTCCTGGGAATGACGGCGAGGCGAAAGTCTTCGTTCCATATGAAATCCCGCTCGAGCGGGGATTCACTATCCGCGTAGAAATGTAGGCTAAGCCCGCCCATAAATGTCACCGAAACGCACAATGTCGTCTTCCTCCAGATACGGTCCGGTCTGGATTTCGATGATCTGCAGTGGCACCTTGCCCGGATTCTCTAGGCGGTGTCTATGCGTTTTCGGAATATAGGTCGACTGGTTTTCTTCGAGGAAGAACTCGTTTTCGCCGTTGACGATGCGCGCTGTGCCGGC
>JACMKV010000059.1 GCA_014379915.1 Burkholderiales bacterium | reverse complement strand
TTTCTGTATCGCCTCGGACGATGCCTGCGCCAGCGTGACCTGTGCGACTGCATCGCGCTTGGCGCTTTCCAGCCGGCCTTCCGATTCCAGAATCATCGCCGTTTTTTCGCCTTCGGCCTTGGTCACCGCGGCCTTCCTTTCGCGCTCCGCGCTCGCTTGCATTTCCATTGCGCGCACCATCGATTCTGACGGCTTGATATCCTGAATCTCGACCGACTTGACGGTCAGTCCCCAATCGATCGCCTCGGAGGCGATGCTTTCCTTGAGCCGTGCCTTGATTTTGTCGCGCGACGATAGCGCATCGTCGAGCTCCATTTCGCCGGTGATCGACCGCAGCGTCGTTGAAATCAGTTGCCGGATCGCCTCCGAAAAGTTGACAACGCCATACACAGCCTTGACCGTATCCGTTACCTTGATGAAGGCGATTGCATTGGTGATGACGACGGCATTGTCCTTGGTGATCACTTCCTGTTTTTCGACATCGAGGATGATATCCTTGGTCACCACCTTGTAAGCGATTTTGTCGATGTAGGGGATGATCACATGCAGTCCCGGCGACAGCACGGCATTGAATTTGCCGAGCCGTTCGACGACCCACTCCTCGCCTTGCGGAATGATGCGCACGCCCTTCGCGATCGTGACCGCGACGAAAATGAGCAGCGCGATGATGACTAACGTCAGACCGCCAGTGATGCCTGATGACATTGCTTACTCCTGATGCGTAACGAGGCCGGGCGAGCGATCAATGCCGAAGAAGCGGAATCGTAATAGCTGAGCATTCGCGCCGCGCAACGACCGCTGGGTGGCATGATGGTCTAAACGATGATGCGGCCGACTTTCAGAATATTGCCCTGCACGTCGATCACGCGCACACGCTCGCCGACCGGGATTTCCTCATCGGCAATCGACTGCCAGACGTCGTCGCCGAGTATCGGTTTCTGGAAACGTATCTGTCCCTGCTGGTACGGGCGAATGTCGCGCGTGACCAGCCCGATCTCGCCGATGAACTGACCTTTGGAGAAACCGATCGTGGTTTTATGCGCATCTTTTTTGAAAACCCTGAACCACAGCCAGACGAAAGCGAGCGAGAAAAGCGTCCAGAGCAGGACCTGCGCGCCAAGCGGCACATCGATCATCGCCGCCACCAGCCCGACGACCAGCGCGCCCAGCCCGAACCAGACGATAAAAAATGCCGGAATCGCAAGCTCGATCAGCAGCAACCCGAGCCCGAGAATCAACCAATGCCACCAGAGTAATTGCATCGCACTAAACCGTCATCACGGTCGAGCCCGTCGTCTTGCGCGCTTCGAGATCGCGGTGCGCTTGCGCCGCATCCTTCAGCGCATAGATCTGATTGACCGAAATCTTGACCTTGCCGCTGGTCACGACGTCGAACAATTCCTGTGCGGACAGGGCGAGATCGGCGCGCGCGGCGGTGTAAGTCATCAAGATCGGCCGCGTCAGAAACAACGAGCCCTTGGCGCTTAATGCCGAAGGATCGAACGGCGGAACCGAACCCGACGATTGCCCGAAGGAAACCAGCATGCCTAACGGCTTCAAACAGTCGAGCGACTTCATGAACGTGTCTTTGCCAACCGAATCGTAAACGACATCGACCTTGGCGCCGCCAGTCAACTCCTGCACGCGGCCAACAAAATCCTCGCGCGTGTAGATGATCGTGTGCGTGCAACCGTGCGCTTTCGCGAGCGCGGCTTTTTCTTCGCTGCCGACCGTGCCGATGATCGTCGCGCCGAGGCTATTAGCCCATTGGCAAACGATCAAGCCGACACCGCCGGCTGCCGCATGAATCAGAATCGTGTCGCCGGCTTTGACGCGATAGGTACGGCGCAACAGATATTGCGCGGTCATCCCCTGCAGCATCATCGCCGCGGCTTGCTGATCGGAAATCGCGTCCGGAAGTTTGATCAGACGATCGGCTGGCATCAGCCGCGCTTCAGCATACGCGCCGACCGGGCCAGATGCGTAAGCCACGCGATCGCCGGGCTTGAGATCGCTAACACCGCTGCCGATTTTCTCGACAACCGCCGCGGCTTCCAGGCCAAGCCCGGATGGAAGCTCGACAGGATAAAGCCCGCTGCGATGATAAACGTCGATATAGTTGAGCCCGATCGCGGTTTGACGCAGCCGCACCTGCCCTGCGCCCGGCTTACCGACCTCGATCGGCTGCCAGTGCAAGACGTCGGGCCCGCCGGTTGCGTCCATGCGGATGGCATTAGTCATTTAAAATTTCTAAGGAACTTTGATTAAGTGCCGTTCGCCCCTCGACTTAAGCATTCGAGGGCAGGCTCTGAGCTTGTCGAAGGGCACTCGCACAACACATTGAATTGAGTGAGGTCCTCCATTCATATTTGCTTCGAACGGGCTCAGCACATGCTAGCTCACCACGAACGGAGGACTTGACCAGTGCCTCACTACTCAGAAGACAAAACGCGTACCGTGCTGCGCTCAAATTCAGCCCTCCGCCGCCATCCGCTTCGCGATCGCGTAAATCTCCTCCGCATCCAGCACCTGATCGTTGCGCTCGAACAATTGCGCGATGCACGCGCGGTGCAGCTTCAGTTTCAGCGCGCCGAGGCCGATTGCGCCGAACACGATCTTGCCGTTGCGCTCCTTGCCTTTGTCCATCATGTCGACGCCTTCGAGGCC
>JACMKV010000435.1 GCA_014379915.1 Burkholderiales bacterium | reverse complement strand
TTGGAAGGCCCAGCCGACACGGCGTTGACGCAGCCATCCGGGGCGGGATGGGCTGAGTGAAATGGGTCTTCTTCCCCTTTGAAAAAGAGGGGCTGAGGGGGATTTACGCGGCGGAGAAATCCCCCCTGCCCCTTTTTCAAAGGGGGTTCTAAAAAGGCGGGCGTAGTCGGGTTTACCCCACAGCGGGCGCCTTCGGCGCTAACGTGTCCGCGCGCCGGGACGGGGGGTGAGACGCAGGTCTCCTTCCTCCTCGACGGGGGAAGGCCGGGATGGGGGTGAAGGCGCAGGCTACACGCGTATCACAAGCGCTGCGGGGTCGCTGAGTTTCGCCATCAGGGCGTTACTGACCTACGCGTCATCTCATCGCGCAATGGGCTCTTCCCCGATTACGCCTTTAGCCCCAGTCAAAGCTGGGGGAGAATCTGCTGTTGGTAAAAACGAGGCAATCGCTGACCCTCCGTTTCGCTGCTCCATCATTGCGTCAAACACCATGATCTCTCCGCGGCTATAGCGGATCGGCCCCTGTTTCTGTAGTGAGCCGGCTGCTAGCGTCACGCGCTCGCGGCGCACGGCCGACCACGCCGATTTCGAGAGTGGAATGGTTTTGCGCTGTGGATAGGCAAACGATGCTCTATTGGGAAATACACATGGCGTAGGGTTCGCCAGACTGATACACCTTGTCGGTCAACTTCAATTCGACGCGTTGCAAATCGCACAGCAGCTTTCGGTAATCGGCGCGGGGAAGGGTGGATAGCAGACGGTTTTCTATCCGTCGTTCCGTTCCGGGAATGGCCTTGGCAATCTCCTGAGGTGGTCATGGGGAAAATCCTAATGACGGCACCAGCAAGAGTTGTCACGCTCGGATGTCGGCGCTGTAAGGCGGGTCCTAATGAATTAGCTCATTACCGAAGTAACGGCCTTTTGACTAAAAAAGAGACGGCTTGTCGGCCGCCTCTTATCTGCCGAGGAGAGATCAATACGGCACAGACTCTAAGAATTCAGGTTGGGGGACTACTGGCCGTCCGACTTGCGCTGCTTGTCAAGCCACTCCTCGGTGCTGATCATGCCGTCCTTGTTCTTGTCCATCTTGGCAAACATCGCTTCGTGCATCTTCGTGAATTCGTCCTTGGAAACCATGTGATCTCCATCTTTGTCCATGGTTTTCATCACTTTCTCTGTGCGTAAGCCTTTACCGCCACGCGCGTAGCCGCCGGTTGAAAGCATAACGTCGTCCGCCGCGCTGGCCACGGAAACACACGCCATCGACGACGCCATCACCGCGATCACCGCCGCCATTCTTGTCAGTTTGAACATTGCGCAACTCCTTGAAGTTTTAGAAATAGTATCGAAGATACAATCGCACGCAGTGTGGCAGGTTCTGCGGTCGACTTCTGTTACGTTACCGCACTTGGCTACCCGCGGCAATTACTTCGAGCAGACGTTCGTACTTGACTTTCACGACGCGTTAACATTCGCAGACTGACAATTCCAGGCCCTCGCGGTCGATGATGTTGACGCGGCTGCGGTTGTAGCGGATCAGCCCCGAGTTTTGCAGCCGGCCTGCGGTCCAAGGTCACGCCTTCGCGCCGCACCCCGAGCACATTCGCTAATCTATTCCTGCGTCATCACGAATCGTCGTTTTGCAGGCGATCGTGGCTCAACAGCAGCCAGCGGCAGAGCTGCTGTTCGAGCGTATGCCGCTGATTGCACACCGCGGTCTGCGACATTTGCGTGGTCAACCGCCTGGGTAAAGCGCAGCAACGCAAGCTGCAGCTCGCCTCCGCGTCTAAATTCTTCCTGAAGAGCTTTTGCGGAAGGAACAGCGTACTACCCGCGCTTTAAATGATCGCGCGGTGGCATGGTGTCGCCGCCCATGTACAGCGCAAGACCGACCACGCATTCGTTTCCGATTACGCCGATTTCGGCGGAGACGCCGCTTTGCATCGTATACAGCAGCGAAATAATGCAGGTGGCCGGGAAATAGACGTGCTGCGAGTTCACGAAGGCGCAAGCCACGCCACTGAAGCCTGAGAAACGCGCGCTGCAATTATCACGAGCTTCCCTTACCATTGCGGGTACCGTCGTTGTTTCCGCTTCGCCAACCCATTTTTTAACCTCGATATGACCGCGCCCGACATCCCGAAGCTACGCCGCATACTTGCCGACAACAGAACCATTGCCGTCGTCGGCCTTTCGGTTAATCCATCCCGCCCCAGCCATTACGTCTCGCGATACATGCTCGACCACGGCTATCAAATTATTCCGGTTAACCCAAGATACGCGGGAGAAGAAGTGCTCGGCCAGAAGTGCTACGCGAGCCTGCGCGAGGTTCCCGAGCCCGTCGGCATTGTCAACTGCTTCCGCAAGAGCGCGGACATAGCGCCGATCGCGCAAGAGGCCATTGCGATCGGCGCAAAAGTGCTTTGGATGCAGATCGGCGTGATCAACGAAGAAGCCGAGCGACTTGCCCTCGCCGCGGGATTGAAAGTCGTAGTGGATCGTTGCATCAAGATCGAATACGCGCGGCTGTTCGGAGGGCTGAGCTTTGCCGGCGTCGATCCGAAAGCCATATCGGCGAAGCGGCCGTTTTAATCGTTGCGTTGAACGTCGTTACCCACGACTTTCCTTGGGCTTTCTACCCGTTGTGGTTCAGTCATTCGACATTAAAGAGCACCTATTGACGTAGACCATAGCAGTTACCATAGTCGATATGGTCCTATCAACCGGCAGATTATCGTGATCCGAGAAGCCCCCGCCATGACCGTGCGCCAGAACCTTGGCGAACTGCTGAACGAAGTCCAATATCGCGGCGATACAGTGGTCATCACCAAGGCCGGCAAGGCGGTTGCGGCGCTGGTCGGCATGGCGTTGTTTGAGCGAATTCGGCTGATGCGCTCCGAGTTCTACCGGCTGACTGACCGATTGCAGCGGGCGTACTCCGAGGTCGGTCCAGCCGGTGCCGAGATCGAAATCGCAGAGGCGATCAAGGCCACTCGTCGTAAATGAAAGCGGTGCTGGACACCAACGTACTGGTCTCGGCGCTTCTCCTTCCTTAGAGTATTCCGGGCAAGATTCTCGGCACATGGCTCGACAACAAGTTCGAGCTGGCGCTTTCAGAGTTCATTCTGGAGGAAACGGCGCGAGTGCTTGCGTATCCTGAAATTTCTGCGCGCATCGATTGGAGCGCCGCGCAGATCAGCGCTTACCTGCAATTGTTCCGTTTCAACTGCGAGATCGCTGCGCTAACCGATGAGATCCAGAACCTTGTTGCCGACCCCGCCGTACTCGCGACTTTAACCAGCAGTGGCGCCAATTATCTGGTCACCAGCGATCAGGATTTGCTGCTTCTTCGCGACCGCTTTGCTATGGTCACGCCGGCGGAATTCGAGCGCTCACTTTGAGCACGCCGCTGCCCGCACATTTCATCAAGCTTCCCTTCTTCTCAATGGAAAAGGCCGATCGCGTGGCGAACTATAGCTCTCATTCACCCAACAGTGCCCGGCAATGGCACCGACTGGCGGACCATCTATCCTCGGTGTCCGGTCTTATTGGGAAATTTCTTGCCGATTGGCGAGGAGCAGAGGAGGGCAGGCTCGCTGGATTACTTCACGACCTCGGGAAATACGGCGATCGATTTCAGGAACGCCTCAAAGGGAAGGACAGCGGTCTGGATCACTGGTCGCAGGGCGCGTGGCTTGCTTTGACGAAGTATCAATCGCTGGCTGCGGCGCTTGCGATCCAGGGACACCATATCGGCCTGCAATCGCTGCAGGAAATGAAGAACGCTGATCTTCGCAAACTAGCGGCTAGTCATCCGCTCAATCTCAGCTTGAGCGATCCTGACTCGGCACGTCTCGAAGCGCGGCTCGCGCAGGATGGATTATCGCCAGTGCAGCCTCCGCAGCCGCTGTTCGCGCGTATGCCGAACGCGCGGGTAGACGAGATGTTGGACGTCCGCCGTCTTTTTTCGGCTTTGGTCGACGCGGATTTTCTCGATACCGAGGCGCATTTCAACGGCAATGAATCAGGCAAAGTGTATCGGGACTGCGGCCCGCCACTGGAAGCCGGACGAGCGCTGCAAATCCTGACTGATCACTTGCAGAAACTTGAACAGAAAGCTAGCAGCTCTGCTCCCGTGCGTACGCTCAGGTCGGCTTTGAATCAGGCGTGCCTCGATTCAGCCACGGCGCAGCCGGGCTTGTTCACTCTCAGCGCGCCGACCGGGAGCGGCAAGACGCTCGCCATGCTTGCCTTCGCATTGCGCCACGCCGAGATCAACAAGCTCGATCGCATTATCGTAGTCATTCCCTACCTCAGCATCATTGAG
Source organism: Burkholderiales bacterium (assembly GCA_014379915.1). Taxonomy (GTDB): domain Bacteria; phylum Pseudomonadota; class Gammaproteobacteria; order Burkholderiales; family JACMKV01; genus JACMKV01. Next base: position 71 of record JACMKV010000435.1, on the reverse strand, counting down.
CAGACAGCCAAAACCTACCACGAACTGTTCGAGCCGCATTTCGGTTCGGAGTACGTGCTGGAACATCACAG
>JACMKV010000434.1 GCA_014379915.1 Burkholderiales bacterium | reverse complement strand
GTCGCCCATATCGAAGCTGTGCGAGACGATGCGCGTGCCGGGCTTGAGTTCAGCGAACAATTTCGGCATCAGCTTGAGGTTGATGCTCGGCAGCAGATATAGCGTGACGACTGTGGCTTTGCTCAGATCCATCTCGAACAGATCGCCTTCGCGGAACGTGACCTTATCGGTGACGCCGGCGGCTTTGGCGTTGAATTGCGCTTCGGTGATGCGCTCGGGATCGATATCGACTCCCACTCCGGTCGCGCCGTATTTCTTCGCCGCGGTGATGACGATGCGGCCGTCGCCCGAACCAAGGTCGTAGAGAACATCCTTCGGACCGACCTTGGCGACTTCGAGCATCTTTTCGACGACGGCCTCCGGCGTCGGCACGTACGGCACATCGCGCGCGTCGCTGAAAAAGGGTAAGCCGGCGCCGAGGAGCAGCGTGGTGAAAAGCAAAGCGTTGCGAAACATTTTGGATTCCTTGTAGTTGAGATTGGGCGCCGTTGCGCGGCCGCCCGTCGGGTTGAAATGCGCGCAATGTTCAGATTGCGGGCCGTTTGATTGCCCGGGAATGCCCGAGCCGAGGAACTTCAGGTCCACGCCCGAGAGCACCACCCGCCACTGCGTAGCAGAGGGGGTGGTTGAGCGCTTCCACTCGGCGATGATAAAACGACTTGCTGTTACGCCTGAAATTTGGGCTGCGCAGAATCCCACACCGCGCCTTCGCTGCGGTCACAACGTCGATGCTGCCGTCCGGCAATCGGTTCTCCGGTTTGGTCGAAGGGCGCAAGCGTCGCGCACCCCAACGTTGGCGGCGCTGCCTGCTTCCGTGGGCGCCGCCAGGAATGCTGCGAATCAACAGCGATGATTACGGCGTCATCATCACCTTGATGCAGCCATCCTCTTTGTCGCAGAAGGTCTTGTACGCGGCGGGAGCGTCTTCGAGCTTGAGGCGATGCGTGATGACGAACGACGGATCGATCTCGCCGGCCTGGATTTTTTCGAGCAGCGGCTTCATGTAACAAGTCGCCGATTCAGTTCCTGCACGACTGGATCACGACTCAGCATGAGCCAAAACTGGCGGCTTGAGTCCGCGGGCTTGGAAGACGAAAAACAGAGGGAAGCTCACTCTGCCCTTGCGCAGATCGAAGCGAATGTCGTTCAGGTAGCTCGTCAGGTGCACGACATCGGGCGGGAACGTGATGGTTTTGAATATCTTGTTGGTCGCGAGATCGATGCCGACCAGTTTCGGGCCTTTCGGAATCACCGGTTCGAGTTCGATGCTGCCGGTATCGAGCGCCCACAGGCGATTGCGCGGATCGACCACGACCGATTGCACGGAGACGAAAGTCTCGGCGACACGCGCTTTATCGAGCTTGTTGATCTCGGCGTCCGGGTAGGCGACCGGCTTGCCGTCTATTATCTCGGCGACAGTGAACGGCACCGGATCGCCCCAGCGCGGAAAGTTGATGAAGATGCGACCGTTCTGCGCGACCGTTACGCCGGTCGGCATCGAACCTGTGAATACCGCGACTTGCTCGAGTTTGCCGGCCGGTTTCGTGTGGCAGCGTGCCGGATAAAGCCGGGCCGGGCTTGCCGCTCATGCGGGAAGGCGTTTTTTGCGCTTTCGACGGAGCGGGTTTTGCGCCTGCCGGCAGCGTCGGTTTTTTGCGAGCCTGCGCAGCGGATTTTTCGGACGGCACGGCGGATGGCGGCTTTCCCGCTGATCCCGCGGCCGGCTTCGCATCCGGCGGCGGCTTCTCGCCGGGCATCGCGAGTGGAGGTTTGCGCCCAGCCGATTCTTGCGCCGCGGCAGTTCCGACGAGCAATGTCGCGGCAGCCGAAGCGATGCTCAAGGCGATGGCGATGTTGGCGGGAAATGCGCTTTTCTTTTTGTTGATTCGCATGATGGTCCTTGATGTTTATCGATGACTTGGTGGTTTCGCGGCGGCTTCGAATGAACCACGTAGGTCAGGTTGCAGCAGGCTACCTGACTATCGATTTCGTAGCGCATTTATCAGGAAGCTTCGCACCCCGACCTACGTGTACGGCCAGGGAGCTTGGCACTCTGACCTACATCACTCGTTTACGACCGACTACGAGCCGCTGTGCAAACCCATATCTCTCCCCCATTTACGAATCGCGCGATTCACTCGATCGGCGTCTTCGATGATGACGGCGTGCGAACCGCCGCCGATCACTGCGTGGAACTGGGTATGCCCATTTTGAGCTGGTCAGAAAGCGGTGCCGGCGCGCGTTCAGTTGATTTCATCTCGACATTCCTTCGGTCGATTGGGGAGGGTGCGATGCCGATGCAAGTCAAGGTGGAAAGCAGGCGCATCAGTTTTTTTTCCGGTACGCAGATTGCGTGCCATTCAAAAAAGCGGCGGGGTTACCCTGAATGCTCGTTCGGAAAAGGCAAACTGCTTGTAAGATTTACGCTTGGTGAAAGTTTTACACGCGCACGGGTGGCGGCGATCAGCCGGCAGTTTAGTATCTTCGATCTTTCTACGATGACTGAGTGATGGCTCTCCCTGTCGATCGGCCGAACGCTTCGTCGGCAACAGTGCTGGTAGCATTCATCGGCGCAATCGCCTTGCTGTATTTCGCGCGCGACATCGCGATTCCGCTGGCTTTATCGCTGCTCCTGAGCTTCATTCTGTCGCCGCTGGTCATGCGTCTGCGGCGTTGGAAAATCCCGAGGATTCCGGCCGTGCTGGTTGTGGTCGCTGTCACCTTCGCGGTCATCGGCGCAATCGGCGCGCTGGTCGGGGAGCAGCTGGTCAAACTGGCCGGCGAAATCCCGCAATACGAATCCAACCTTCAGGAAAAAATCAAGTCGTTCAGAACGGGGACCGAGGGCGGTGCGTTTGATCGGATCGGCCGTATGGTTGCGGATTTGCAACAAGAGATCACCGCGCAGGAAGCCGAGCCAGCCGCGCAAGATCTCGACCCGGCACGTCCGTTACGAAACAAACCGATCCCGGTCGAGGTGCACCAGCCCGAGCCGACTTCGTTTGCCGTGATCGGCGATACGCTGGGCGTCGTTGCCGGGCCGGTCGGAACCGCGGGGCTGGTGATCGTATTCGTCATCTTCATGCTGCTGCAGCGCGAAGACATGCGCGAACGTTTGCTGCGGCTCGCGGGGACCGGTCAACTGCAGAGCACGACCGAGGCGCTCGACGATGCCGGCCAGCGCGTCAGCCGCTACCTCGTTACGCAGCTTCTGATCAACACGTGTTACGGCGTGCCGCTCGCCATCGGGCTTCATTTCATCGGCGTGCCGTACGCCATCCTTTGGGGTTGCCTCGGCATCGTGCTGCGCTTCATCCCTTACCTGGGCCCGGTTCTGGCGATGATCCTGCCGCTGGGCCTGGCGTTCGCGGTCGATCCCGGATGGTCGATGCTGTTTTGGACGATGGGTTTATTCGCGGTGCTCGAACTCGTCACCAACAACGTGCTCGAGCCGTGGCTGTACGGATCGAGTACCGGCATTTCGACCATGGCGATTGTGGTTGCGGCGGTGTTCTGGACCTGGCTGTGGGGTCCGGTCGGGCTGTTCATGTCAACGCCGCTGACGGTCTGCCTGATCGTGCTCGGGCGCTATGTGCCGCATCTGAAGTTCCTCGACGTGCTGCTCGGCGACCAGCCGGTGCTGCCGCCGGGTGAACGCTTTTATCAGCGCATGCTGGCGATGGATTCGGAAGGCGCCGAAGATTACGCCGAGCAATTCCTCGATGAAAAATCGCTGGAAGCGCTGTTCGATGAAATGATCGTGCCGGCGCTGAGTCTCGCCGAGCAAAGCCGCCAGCGCGGCGCGCTCGACGACAAGCAGCAACGCTATCTACACAAAAACACCCGCGAGCTAATCGAGAACCTGATTGGCAAGGAGATCGAACAGGAGGCCGACGACGACGAGCCGGGCGATGAAGTTGGGCCGGCAGCCGAGGCAGGCAGACCGATCAGCGCCACCGTATTATGCGTGCCGGCCGACGACGAGGCCGACGAGATCATCGCGCGCATGCTGAGTCATTTGTTGGAACGCCGCGAGATTCCGGCGCGCGTCATATCGGCCGATGCGATTCTCGAAAAAAAACTGGACGCGGCCGAGCGCAAAGCGGTGGAAGTGCTGTGTGTATCGGCGCTGCCGCCCAATGCGCTGTTGCGCGCGCGTGCGGTGACAAAGGTTCTGCGCTCGCGTTTCTGGACAAAGAAAATCATCGTCGGCTTGTGGCATGTCGATCTGGACGACGAAAGGCTGCGCAAACGCCTCGGCGTTCTGACCGCCGATCATGTCGTTACTTCGCTCGCCGAAGCCGCGAATCAGGTCACCGTGCTGTGGCGCCCAGCGATCGACGATACGATGGAGGCGGCGCCGATTCCCGAGAATGACGACCTCAGGTGCGCCGCGCTCGAAGACCTCAGCCTGTTGAATGCAGAGCCCGAGGATGCGTTCGATTTGGTGACGAGCGAGCTCGTACGCAAGTACGAAGTGCCGATTGCCGCGGTCGTCTTGATCGACAAACACCGGGAGGTCTGGAAATCGGCGGTCGGATTGCCGGCGGAACTCGCTGCCGCCGGCGAGATTCCGCGCAGCCTGTCGTTAGGCGGCCACGTCGTCGCGGCCAACGACATGCTGGTCGTCGAAGACCTGTGGAAAGACCATCGCTTCGCCAACAATCCGCTGCTCAGAATCAACGGTATCCGCTTCTTCGCCGGCGCGCCGCTTCGGACAGCGGAGGGCGATGCCATCGGCGCGCTGTGCATCCTCGACAACAAACCGCGCCGACTCGACGATCGCGAGGCGGCGTCTCTGCGCGACAGCGCCGAAGCGTTGATGAAGGAAGTTGAAATCCGCCAGGCCAGGCTGGAAGCTGATAGTGAGACTGTTGACAGCAGCACGAAGACGTTAACGAGCTAGCGTTTAAGGTTCGCGTTCAGGAGCGGCCGACCGCGTGCGGTTCCGCATCCCATCACCCCGCCACTGCGTGTCGCCCCTCCTAGGAGAGGAGGGGAAAAAGAAAGCGCGGGGAGACTCAACTTGCGCTCCCTGGGCAGCGCAAAAGCCGCGCCGCATTTCACACCGGGCGGGCGGTAGGGCGCGAGAGGCTAGAAACCGCGCAGCCGCCTGACGTTTGCAGTCGCCGTTTTATGCACGGGTGCGAGACCTTTGCTGGCGATGCGCGAAAATGAATCGGAAAGCTGCTTGTTGCCGGCGGATGAAAATGACGACGCCATACTGCGCAGCAAGGTCTCCTGCGCTTTTGCCATCTGCGCCGGCGTTCCGGCGAACATCAATCTCGGCAGCGCAGTCCACGCGCTGAACCACTGCTGCGTCGCCAGCGTTGCGAATTGCATATTGAAAGCGGCCATTTGCGTTGCCATTGCCGTCCACGACTGGCTGAAGGCTTCGAGCTTTTCCTGCCCCATGCGACTGAACTCGCGCTGATCGCGTGCATTCGGCGTATGTCCCGCAGCCGCCATGCGCGCAGTGCGATGCGCGATGACCTGCGGCGCAGCCATGGCGACCTCCCACATTTTGAATGCCGTTTGCCACCAGAGGGGCATCGTTCCGACCAGTGTCCGCTGCGATTTTTGAAAATCCATTTGTACTGCTCCCGAGTTGTTGTTGTAAAGATGAATAGGACAGCGACATGCTTCGAAAGTTTGAAGCAATCGCTTCTGGTTGCCGCATGCTTCGCTTGACAATCGTGGACGGAAGACGATGCGCCCGTCCACGCAGTCGTTTTGTGGAACACCAATAAAGCCCGCGCAACTTCAGGGTGTCGCGATCTTCATAGCAGCTCGCCCAGCATAACGGGTTTGCGACAATCAATCGAGCGGCATCGGCTGGTTCGCGGCGAGCGCAATC
>JACMKV010000058.1 GCA_014379915.1 Burkholderiales bacterium | reverse complement strand
GTTGTCCTGACCACTGACGGACAGGGAAATTAAGAATAGCAGAACGCCTAGGAGCCTGTCGGACTTGATTTCACGCATGCGCGAGCCTCGCTTTGTGTGCAGGGCAAGGCGCGAACCGCGCGGTTGTGCCATTCACAACAAGCGGTTTGTAACACCGCCATGTGCACAAAGCGAGGCTCGCCCTTCGGGTTGCGGCCAAAAAGACGCGTCTGCTGTGTTGCTCGTCGTTACATAGAGTGGCTATGCTGCCTCCTCGCGCCTTGCATACGCGCCTTTTTGGCCGCAACGCATACGCGAAATCAGTCCGACAGGCTCCTAGTGTTCTGACTGCAGCGACGATACTGTCATCGCTGGCGTGGCTTAATGCGCCGGTCGCGCACGGCGCAGAGGCAAAGCAGGTCGCGGTAGAACCTCTTGCCGCTACCGAGTCAGAGGATGCGCCGAAGTCGGAACAGCGTGAACAGCCTGCGATCGCGCCGGTATCGAGCGCGGCGCTCGAAGCCGAAATCAATCAGGCGCTCAGGGAAGGCAGATTGGGGAGCGTGACAGCGCAAGTCGAGAGCAATTTGGAAGTGACCCTGCGGGGATCCGTCAATAGCGCGGCGGAAAAACAAAGGGCATTCATGATTGCCCGCGCGTTCACGGAAGTCGAGCGAGTGAAGGACCAAGTGGCGGTCGTTGAGGAGAGCCCGACGAAAGAAACGGCGCCACCCGCCCCTCCGCCGGTCGCCTCAACGCCTTCGCCGGCAGCTGTAACAACCCCGTCAGCGACGGAGACCGGGGAGCAGGTCGTGACCTTTGATGAGCTTGAACCCGGCCCGCTTACGCCCGACGCGTTCGCGAGCAAGGGCTTGCAATTTGTGCAGGGGAAAGGCGCGCCTGGCGTTTACAAACCTGAGCGAAACATGGTGCTGCCGATGGGGCGGAGTCAAGTGCTTCTCGTTTCCGGGGACCGGGTGACCGCGCTGGCGATCACCTTCAACGCGCCGATCAAACGTTTCAGCTTAACCCGCATCGGCACGGCAGGCGGCGCCTCAGTCCCTACCTGGACGCTCGACGCCTACGACAGCCAAGGCAACGTCGTCGCTTGGGCTGGTGAGGAACATGGTCTCCCGCCCGAGCCGCGCAAGTTTTCTATCGAAGGCAGCGGCATCGTTCGAGTGCAACTCAGCACTGACAACCGATTCGGCGACAGCACCTGGGCGACATGGAACTCGCTACCCGTTACCGAGCTTGAGTTCAAGCGTTAAATACTCAATGTCATATTCATGGGAAGGGCGACAGGTCCCGTACGGACAATGCGAAAACTTGGTTGGAGGTCACAGGAGCGCAGAATTTCTCAACGGCGGTACCAGCGACCTCCACGGCCCTTTGATGGGATCACTTGGACGTTCAATTTGAGGAACACGGCTGAACATTCTGGCACCGGAGAAATGACCTTGCGCGAGGACGGCTACCTTGAAGGATCGTGGGTAGACACTAAACTGAAACCGCCGAAAAAAGTGATCTGGTGGCTGAAGCGCGAAAAACGGTCTTGAAAAACCAACCATTCAAGCAACTTCCCGTCATGCGGAAAGCCGATCTCATTGAGTTGCAGAAAAGCGAACGACCATTCGGCGGGCTGAATGCAATCGTGCCGGGCAAGCTCGGCCGCAGCTATTCTTCTCCGGGGCCGATTTACGATCCCGAAGCCCGGCGCGCCGATTGCTGGCTTCTGGCGCGCTCTTTATTCGCCGCCGGGTTCCGCGCCGGCGATCTCGTGCATAATTCTGACTCGCCGGAAGCGCGTTAGGCAGCAGCACCCATAGCTTGCCAACTTGCTTCATTTTGCCGGCCAGCGCTCCGGCCGCGTCGCCGAAGCCCCAGAACAGATCGGCGCGCACGGCGCCGCGGATCGCTCCGCCGGTATCCTGGGCTACCATGAGCCGGTTCAACGCGTGGCTCGAATCGGGCCAGGTCGTCGCAAGAAAAATCGGCGCGCCTTGCGGGATCACGCGCGGATCGATCGCCAGACTGCGCCCGGCTGTCAACGGCACGCCGAGCGAGCCGATCGGCCCCGACAAGCTGTTCGGTAATTCGCGAAAAAAGACGTAGCTCGCATTCTGGTTTAACAGCTCAGGAAGTTTTTCCGGATTTTGTTTGGCCCACGCCTTGATACTCTGCATGGAAGCTTGCTCGAGCGTCATCTCGCCCCGGTCGACCAGCAACTTTCCGATCGATTTATACGGATAGCCGTTCTGGTCGGCGTAGCCGATTTTCAGCAGTTCTCCGTTTTCGAGCTTGACGCGCCCGGACCCCTGGATTTGCAAAAAGAACAAGTCGACCGGGTCATTTACCCAGACAATTTCACGGCCGGACAGCGAGTTGCCGTTTCGCTCGATCGCAGCCCGGCTGTGATACGGCACGACGCGTTTGCCCTCCACGCGGCCGCGCAAGCGCATACCCTTTAACTCTGGGTAAAGCTCGGCTAGATCGATAGTCAGCAAATCATCAGGCACGCCATAAACCGGGTAACGGAAGCGCGCGCTTTTCTTTTTGCTGCCGTGTAACAGGGGCTCGTAATATCCGGTGATTAGGCCTTCATCGCTGCCATCCGCATTGAGAACCCGATGTGGTGTGAAGTAGGTCTGAAAAAAAGTCCGCAAGGTGGCCGGGTCAGCGGGCGCTGCGCTTTCCAGCAGTGCCGCCTGGCTGCATACCGGCTGCCACAGCGGCTTGCCGCCAAGCTTCTCGCAGCTCGCGAGAAATGCGTTCCAGGCCGGGACTGGATCGTTGCTCTGCCAATCCGGAATTGCATCCCAGGTAGCAGGCAGCAGCATAGGCGCTGGCGGCACAACCGCTGCCGCCGGCGGTTGTACAATTTCAGCCGGCGCTTTGCCGTCAGTCGGCGACTGCGAGGCCGGCGGCGCGGATGGCGGTTCGCGCACGGCGCACGCAGCGATCAGCACGGTCAAGGCAGCGGCGGCGAGCTTTTTGATTTGGCGTTTCATATTCAGTAAAGTCGGACTCGAAAAAATCTGCGGAGTTTGATATGACGTGGTTGCTGCTCGAAGCGGGTATCGCACTCGCGCTGCTGATACTAATCGTCTGGTGGACCTTGCCGCGAAAAGATCCTCGCGACGACCAAGACTCGGAAGAATGATCTGTCGCCTGCTGATCATGCCTTCTTGATGAGCCGGATACTTCTGATCCAGCCATTCAGCAATACCGGGTGATCATCGACCAGACGCAGATTGGGCTGCTTCGCCAGTACGTCTTCAAAAACGACATCGAAGCGTGTGGCCAGACGCGAAATCAGCGGATTCAATGCGCGCCGCAGCGGCGCCCATTGGCCTTTGCGCAGGAATTTATCGACGATCAGAACCGAACCTTTCGGCTTCACGACCCGAGCCACTTCACTCAGGCAGCACGCGGGATCGGGCACGATGGCAAGGATCAAATGCAGAACTGCGTGATCGAAGGCGTCATCGGCGAACGGCAACGCGAGGCTGGTGCCTTGAACGAGATTCATGCTCACGCCTCGTATGCGTGGCCGCGCGCGCTTCAGCATGGCCGCAGTCAGATCGAGACCGGTATAGCGATGGCGCGTCGGCAGATGCGGCAGATCGAGCCCGGTGCCGATGCCGTTGACCAGAATAGTCGAAGGTTTTGCCGGTAATCGCATGAGACTATCGGCGCGGACTTTGCGAAACGGACGCTCGATGACGAAATCGTACATCGGGGCAAGCAGCGTGTAGCTCGATTCAAGCGACATGCCAGCAACGCCCGCTCATGCCATCAGCCGGTTAATGCAGCACGCGCGGCATGTTCAGCGTAAATTCGGGGATCGGCGCATCGAAGCTCTTGCCATCCTCGGCAACCATCTGATAGCTGCCGCGCATGG
>JACMKV010000433.1 GCA_014379915.1 Burkholderiales bacterium | reverse complement strand
GCGGCGTATGCGGTGATCGTTAGCACAACGACTATCTCGCTGCGCTAACAGCGCTATTGAAAAACTACTGCGCTTGCCCATACTTCGTTACTCAGGGCCTCAAAATGCTCATGTATTCCCATGCCGCCGCGCCACGGTACCCGAAGGGCTGGTGCGGAAGCGGCGGCAAGCGGCTGTTCCCGCTCCAAGCGCTGCGCGCCTCCGTGTCACAGCCGCATTCCGCTTTTTCGACCCTTCGCGCCTCGTCTTGGCCGCGCTCGCTACGTTTTTCAACAGCCTGTTAACGCCGCTCTATGCGCCACATCATCGCGACTGCCGCTGCCAGAAACAGCAAGGTGGGCGCGACAGCCGTGAAGATCGGCGGCCACGCGTTCAACAACCCCAGGTGGGCGAACAAGCGGTTCAGCAAATGGAACGCGAGCCCGAGCATGATTCCGGCAAAGATCTTGGCGCCGATGCCGCCCGCGCGCTTCTGGTGGTGGGCGAACGGCAGCGCCAGCACCATCATCACCAGTACGGCAAACGGGTAGCTGAGTTTCGTCCATAGTGCGATCTCGTAACGCGAGGTGCTCTGCTTGTTTTCGTGCAGATGTTCGACGTAGCGATACAGGTTCGATGTCGACATCTTTTCCGGCACCACGAGCAGCACGTTCAGAATTCCGGGCGTCAGCACCGACCGCCAGTCAGCCAGCGGTATCGAGTTGACCGAAACTTGCAGCGGCTCGAAACGCGTCTGAACGACGTCCTGCAGCCGCCACAGATTGTCCTTCTGATAATCCCCCTGCCTGGCCGTGCTGATGGTGCGCAGCCGGTAGTTCGGATCGAATTCGTAAATTTTGATATCGAGCAGCGTTGCGTCGGGCAGAATGCGCGCAACGTTGACGAAGCTCGTATCGTCCTTGACCCAAAGCCCCGAGCGAAACTCCTGTGCGATCACGCTGCTGGTCGCGCGCAGCCGTACATACTGCGCGGCGCGATCGGCAGCCGGCGCAATGAATTCGCCGAAAATGAAGGTCAGCGCCGCGAACAGCAAGCCGAGCTGGATCAGGATGATCGCCATCCGCCCGACTGACATGCCGGACACGCGGATCACCGTGTACTCAGAATGCTGAACGAGCTGCGCCAGCGCGAACAGCGTGCCGATCAGGGCGGCGATCGGAAACAGCTCGTAGACGTGCCCGGGAATGCTCAGTGCGACATAGGCGAGCGCGGCGCTCAGCCGATAGTTGTTGTTACCGAGATTGTCGAGCTCGTTGATCAGATCGAAAAAGGCGAACAGCAGCAGCAGCGCAGTAAAAACAAACAGCGTCGACAGAAAAATTTCTTTCGATAGATAGCGCCGCAATATCATCGCTGCCACTCCGATTCGGCAATGCTCATCGCCGGACTCGGAACAACGAGTAAATCGATAAACGCTTGCAGAACATCAGCAGCAGCAGCACTATCATGACCGTGTGCACGCCCCACAGCCCGGTCCACGGACTGATCTTTTGCTGCGCGATCCAGGCTTGCGCGACGCTCAAAAAGTTGCTGTAGGTCATGAATACGAGAAGCGCCAGGATCAGGTTCAGCGAGCGGCCGGCGCGCGGATTGACGAAGCTGAGCGGGATCGCCAGCAGCGCCAGGATTAACGCGGATATCGGCAAACCGACGCGCCACGACAGTTCGGCCAGCGCCTGCGGGCTGCGGGTCTGCAACAACTCCGCCGTGCTGGTCGACTTCGTCGACGGCGCTTCGGGCGCCGCCTCGATGTCCTCGATACGGATCTCGTAGCGTTCGAAATTGGTGATCTTGTAGTCGCGCGAGCCGGGTGCGCCCGCGTAATGCCGCCCGTTCAGCAATACCAGATAGCGGTCGCCATTCGCCTGCTTCTCCTGGAAGCCTTGCTCGGCGCCGGTCGTCGCGATTTCGCCGGCGCGCATCGAGTGAATGAAAATGTTTTCTAGCCGGTTTTCGACGCTGTCGAATCGCTCGATAAAAAAAACGCGGTCCGAGTGCCGCGATTCCTTGAACACGCCGGGCGCGACAGCCGAAACATCGTCGCGGCTTTCGAGTTGCTGCCTGAATTCGGCGCGCTTTTCGAGCGCCCACGGCGCCAGCAGCAGACTCAGCAGCGCAATCGTAAATACCAGCGGCAGCGCGAACAGGAGCACCGGGCGTATCCACGCCAGCAGGCTGACGCCGCTCGAAAACCACACGACCATTTCCGAATCGTTATAGCTGC
>JACMKV010000432.1 GCA_014379915.1 Burkholderiales bacterium | reverse complement strand
CTGTATTTGAGTTTTGCATGATTGGTCTGGTGGCTGAATTGGAAAAGGTTTTTCACTTCCGATGGATTGCATCAACGATCGAGGAATGCCGCGACCAAGCGTCGCAACACATTCGGCGAGTCGTGTCGATTAGCTGTTCTTGCCGTGCGCTGCCCTCCGCCTTCCTGATGCGATCAGCGCCAACGGAGCCGCGACCGCCTTGCAGTTGTACGCTTAAACTGGGCTGTAACACGCATTTGCGCACCGACCCTTAGACCGTCATTCCCGCGAAGACTGCAAAGAATCGCCTTTACTCCGCCGCGGTCTCGAAGCGCAGAACGATATGCGTGATTCCGTCCGCAACCGTTTTCGTCAGTGGCAATTCGGAACGTTCGAAGACGCCGAGCATGTTCAGGTTGTCGGCCTGCACGTAAGCCTTGAGCCTCGTGATGCCGAGGCGCCGCGCCAGTTTGACGAGATGCTGCAAGAGCGAAGTCGCAGCACCGCGGCCCTGATACTCATCGTCGACTATGAACGCGCTTTCGGCCTCGTCTTGAGAAGCTTCGCGAACGAAGCGGCCCACGCCGATCAATCGTTCTTCGTTGTTTTCGGTGATCGTCGCAATCAGCCCGACATGATTCTCGAAATCGAGTTCGGTGAAATTCTTCAGATCGCAAACGCTGAGTTCGCGCTTGAAATGAAAGAAGCGGCTGTAAATCGTTTCCGCCGACTGACGGTCGAAAGCGGTTTCTAAAAGCGCTTTATCGCTCGGCCGGATCGCACGTACGCAAATCGGCGTTCCGTCGCGCAGCTTTTCGATTACGTGATAATTCGAGAGAGAAGCTTGCTCGTGCGGCGACAGCGTCCCTTCGCGCAATTCACCCGCGCTCGTCGCGTCGCGCTTCATAAGCGCAAGGGTTTGATCGGCGCCAGAACGGTAGACGGGTCGTTTTTCCAGATCGCTTCGTCGGCATCGACGTACAGTTCGATTTCGTTGCCGTCTGGATCGCGCACATACAAGCTTTGACTGACCGTGTGGTCGCTCATTCCGGTGACCACTATCCCGGCTGCTTCGAGTTCGCGTTTCGCCGCGCGCAGGTCATCCAGGTTGTCGCCAATCTTGATGCCGGCGTGATAAAAGCCGACGCGCCGGCCGGACGGCGGCGCCGGCGCGGCGCCGACTTCGATCAGCAACAATTCGTGGTGCGTACGGCCGGACGTCAGCGCGGCGGCGGCGCCGGAAAAAATCCGGCCGACTTCGGTGAAGCCGAGCAGGTCGCGATAAAACGCCAGCGACCGCTGCAGATCGCTGACATAAAACACGATGTGGCCGAGGTAGTGCGCTTTCATTGCGTTCTCCGGGATAATCGGGTGCCGCGTCGAGTTTCGGAAACGCGGTCGGGTGACGATTCAAAGCCAAGGTCAGCTCAAGGGATACGCGGCGTTCCCGATCGCACGGTCTCGAAAATTTCCCTCGCCAAAATTGGAAACGCGGAGCCCTGAAACGCGCGGTCCGCCATGTAGCGAGTCACGATCTTGTCATTCTCCGCCATGCGCTCGATCAT
>JACMKV010000431.1 GCA_014379915.1 Burkholderiales bacterium | reverse complement strand
GATAACGGCCAGCTCGTTCTGCCAATGGCTTTTGTACCTGCGGCGGAACGCTACAACTTGATGCAGGGCATCGATCGTAAAATCGTGAGCATGGCTTTTGAGGCTCATGGAAACCGATATCGGTATGTGGATATAGATCTCACGCCGTCGCTATCCCTCAATTTATCCGGGGCTACGATGGGAGACGAAACCTTCGCGCAATTCGTTCGGGAGCAATTTTCACGTCACCAGATCCCGCCGCAGATAATTTGTTTCGAAGTTACCGAAACCGCCGCCATTGCGAATCTGAGCGGGGCCGCGATGCTCATCAAGGAATTGAGAGAGATCGGTTGCCGCTTTTCTCTCGATGATTTCGGCAGCGGCTTATCGTCATTTGCGTATCTCAAAGGTTTGCCAGTCGATTATTTGAAAATAGATGGAGCCTTCGTCAAGAATATGGCGAGCGATCCGATCGATTGTGCGATGGTTCAAGCGATCAATGACATCGGACACGTCATGGGCATAGAGACGATCGCCGAATGCGTTGAAAACCAATTCACTCTCGACATGCTAAAGCGCATGGGCATCGATCATGCACAAGGTTTTGGGGTAGAAAGACCGCGGCTCTTCGAAGTATTCGAATCCGATATCAAAGATTGGTCTCAAGCTAGTGAACCGGATGCGATCTCAGCCGCCAGGCCTCGCGAATCCATAGCTTTTTTTGCGCCTACACCCCCCTTTCCAGGCCTAGTGAAGCATTAGCACGTCCACAAATTCGACAATAAGGGGATTGCCGCCAGCGGCGAGCAGCTGAGAGGAGCAAGACACGCCCTCTTCAGCGAACGGCTGCTGTTACTCGCTTCGCAATTGATTCCGTGCTCGCCGTGCCATGCGCGAGGTGAAACAAAATCGTCCTTAGACGACAGCGCCGCAGTAAGGGGCTTGTTCCAAAGTCCCAATACGGCGCTGCACTGACTAGTCGCACGGCACATTACGGTAAGAACAAGCTGTTGAAAAACGTTGCAAGCGCAGTCAAGGCGAGGCGCGAGTGGCTAAAAAGGCGGAATGTACAGTACATACGCATTTTGACTACGACATAACCTACAGGTTAGTTTTTTACTGAACTTCGTTTTGAGGCCCCGCGACAGCGAAGTATTGGCAAGCGGAGTAGTTTTTAATAGCCCCTTAAACAAGATGGCTCGGTGATCCCGGAATTAGCCGGGCAGTTCGTGGCCGGTCACTTCGAGCCCGAAGCCGGCCATGCTCGGCATTTTGCGCGGCGCTGCCAGTAGCCGCATTTTGCGCACGTTCAGGTCGCGCAGAATTTGCGCGCCGATACCGTAATTCCGTAGATCGATGCGCGATTGATCGGCTTCGGCAGACGGTTTACCGCGCGCGCGCTCAAGCAGTTCGGCAGCGGTTTCCGGCTTGTGCAGCAGCACGATGACGCCGCGCTTTGCCTGCGCGATCGTTTGCAGTGTGTCGTTCAGATTCCACGAGTGGCGGCGGTCACCGGCGTCGAGCAAATCCATCACGGATAACGGCTCATGCACGCGCACCAGCGTTTCCTCGGCCTCGGTGATGTCGCCCTTGACCAGCGCCAGATGGGTCGCCTGCGTGGTGTGATCGTTGTACACGACCAGCGTGAATGCGCCGTGCAGCGTTTGTATCGGGCGCTCGGCGACGCGCGTAACCAGCGATTCGGTCTGGCTGCGGTAGTGAATCAGATCGGCGATCGAACCGATTTTCAAACCGTGGCGCGCCGCGAATTCGACGAGATCGGGCAGTCGCGCCATCTCGCCATTGTCGTTCATGATTTCGCAGATCACCGCCGCCGATGTCAACCCGGCGAGCTGGGCCAGATCGCAGCCGGCTTCGGTGTGCCCGGCGCGCGACAAGACGCCGCCTTTTTGCGCCATCAGCGGAAAAATATGACCGGGCTGAACGATGTCGTCTGGCGTGGCGTCGCGTGCAACCGCAGCCTGTATCGTGCGCGCGCGATCGGCGGCCGAAATACCTGTCGTCACACCGCGCGCGGCCTCGATCGAAGCCGTGAAATTCGTTCCCAGCGACGAGCGATTGCGCGCAACCATCAGCGGTAGATTCAATTGCCGGCAGCGCGCTTCAGTCAAGGCCAGGCAGATCAGCCCGCGGCCGTGCTTGGCCATGAAATTGATGTGCTCGGGTATTGCGAACTCGGCGCCGAGTACGAGATCGCCTTCGTTCTCGCGCTCTTCGTCGTCGACCAGGATCGTCATTTTCCCGGCCTTGATGTCGGCGAGAATTTCGGCGATCGAGTTAAGCGCCATCTCTTCTGGTTTCGCGATCGATGTCGATGCCGGCGCCGAATTGCGCAAGCCTTTCCACATATCGCGCGAGCATGTCGATTTCAAGATTCACCTTGCTGCCGCGCACTAGCGCGTGAAGATTCGTTGCCCGCAAGGTATGCGGAACCAGGTTGACGCTGAAGCTCTCGCCGTCTACCGCATTCACCGTCAAGCTGACGCCATTCACCGTGATCGATCCTTTGCTCGCGATATATTTCATCAACTCATGCGGCGGGGCGATCCGCAGCAAGACATTGTCGCCGACCGGTTCGAATCGCGCGACGTCAGCCACTCCATCGACGTGGCCGCTGACCCAGTGTCCGCCGAGTCGATCGGAGATACGCAACGCTTTTTCCAGATTGACGCTGTCATCCTGCTGAAATCCGCTCGTGCAGCTTATGGTCTCCGCCGACACATCGACACTGAAAACATTCTGCTCTATGGCAATCACTGTCAGACAAATGCCATTGACGGCAATGCTGTCGCCCACCCTGACGTCGCTCAAGACCAACGATGACGCGATCGCGGCGCGATAACCGGCTTCGGAAGGCGCTATGCCAACGATTTTTCCCAAGGTTTCGATAATGCCGGTAAACAATTTCGACCTCGATCGATTCTGAATGCGCCTCGTGGCAGGTAGGAGACAGGAACGGACCGACCTCTCTGCCAGGGTGTTACTTCAATTCTTTCTTCCGGCCAATAGATGCAGCGGCCACGCAATCACGCGCTTCTGGGTTTCCGGCCCCCAGGCGGCGCGCAATTTGCTGTCGATTTCGGTACGCGGATCGCGGCCGGTTTCGGCAAGGTAGCGCTGGCTCGCCGACCACGTGCCGAAGTAACCGAGCAGCTCCGCCAGATTCCACTCGACGGTCATTTCAAAGTCGCTAACGGCGACGCGCTCGAACGGAAACGGCAGGCTGCGATAACCGTCTTCGACCAGTGCGCGTTCCGGCGGCCAAATAAGGCCCGACGACATCGCGATAATAGCAATTGAATACGCGGTCGATGTCCGGCGCGATCATGCGCTGCCCGTAGCACCACGCCGCGATGATGCCGTTCGGCTTCAGCACGCGCTGCGCCTCGCCGTAAAACTTTGCCAGATCGAACCAGTGCAAAGCCTGGCCGACAGTGATCAGATCAATGCTTGCAGCGCCCAGCGAAGATTGCTCGGCGGTTTCGACCTTGTATTCGATGTTCGCCTGGCGCGACGCATTTTCGATTTGCTTCGCGCTTGCGTCGCTGGCAATCACGCGGGCAAACACTTCGGCGAGGGCGACGGCAGCCTGGCCATTGCCCGTCGCACAATCCCACGCTAACTCGCGAGCCGGCGCGACCTCGGCGAGCTTCGCGAACAGCGCGGGCGGATAACGCGGGCGATATTTCGCGTACTCGCCGGCGTGCCCGGAAAAATGATCCTTGAATGCCATGACTGCGTGCCTCGCCGAGAAAGCCAGCGAATTGCTAACGCGCCGCCGGGTTTTGAAAGCCTTCTGCCGACCGCTAGTGTCCTGAGTTGCTGGTTGGCGGATTAATCAGGATGACCCTTGAGATTGGCAATGAAAAGTGCCGAAATCGGCGCCAGAGAAGGTGCAAACCAACAGCCGGCGCGAACTATAGCCTGTACACTTGGCGAGGATTCGCAACGCGGTGTGGCGGCGATTCTTGGCATCTTTTCTGTAGCTAATCAGCAACTCAGGACACTAGACCAGGCGCGCGACGATGCGGATATCGGCGCCGACTTTGCGGAGGTCGGTGATATTGAGTTCTCGTCTGCCCGACAGATCGGCGAGCTCGGGCAGATCGAACATGCCGCGCGCGGTATCGCCGAACAACTGCGGCGCGAAATACAGCAATAGTTCGTCGACGAGGCCCGCCTTCAGCAGCGCACCGTTCAGCTCCATACCGGCTTCGACCAGCACTTCGTTGATCTCGCGCTGCGCGAGTTCGTGCATCAGCTGCGGCAGCCCGACTTTGCCGGAATCGCCGGGCAACACCGCAACCTGCGCGCCGGTTTTCTCCAGGCGTTTGACGAGCCCCGGAAAATGCAGCGCCGACGCGACCAACACGCCGCCGCCTTTCAACACCTTCGAAGTCAGCGGGATTTGCAGTTTGCTGTCGATAATCACACGCAGCGGTTGACGCGTCGTTTCGACTTCGCGCACGTTCAATTCCGGATCGTCCTTGCGCACGGTACCCATACCAGTCAACACAGCGCACGAACGCGCGCGCCAATGATGGCCATCGCGTCGTGCACTGGCGTCGGTGATCCAGCGGCTCGCGCCGTTGTTGAGCGCCGTCTTGCCATCGATGCTCGCGGCGATTTTCAACCGGATCCACGGGCGGCCGCGCGTCATGCGCGAAATGAAACCGATGTTCAATTCACGCGCTTCCGGTTCGAGCACACCCGACTCGACCTCGATCCCGGTTGTCTTTAATCGCTCGAAACCGCCGCCCGCGACTTTCGGATTCGGATCCTGCATGGCCGCGACCACACGCTTGACCTTCGCTTCGATCAAGGCATCGACGCACGGCGGCGTGCGCCCCTGATGATTGCAAGGCTCCAGTGTGCTATAAACGGTCGCGCCTTCGGCTGCGGGGCCCGCCGCTTTCAGCGCCGCGACTTCTGCATGCGCTTCGCCGGCTTTTTCATGGAAGCCTTCGCCAACGATGCGGTCGTCGCGCGTAATCACGCAACCGACGCGCGGATTCGGACTTGCGGAGTACAGGCCGCGCTCCGCGAGTTGCAGAGCGCGCGCCATCATGGCGTAGTCAACAGGCTGCGGCATAAGAACAGGATCGTCGGATTATCGGTTGCGGTTTTGAATGGGAAGCTGACCAACGCGACTAGGCGTTATCGGGCATTCTTGTTTATTTTTCGAGCTGGCGGCGTCTGCTTTTCGGCGGATTTTGCACTTCCTTGATCGCGTCGTGAAAGTCGTCGACGTCCTGAAAGCTTTTATACACCGAGGCGAAGCGTATATAGGCAACTTTATCGAGCTTGTAAAGTTCCTGCATCACCATCTCGCCAATCTGCCGCGATGCGACTTCGCGCTCGCCGAGCGCCAGCAATTTCTGCGTAATGCCATGGATCGCCTGGTCGACGATTTCGGCCGCGACCGGCCGCTTGTGCAGCGCCCGCGAAAAGCCAATGCGTAAACGCTCGTTATCGAATTCCGTGCGGCTGCCGTCCTGTTTCACGACCTGCGGCATGCGCAATTCGACTGTTTCGTATGTCGTAAAGCGCTTTTCGCAGACCGCGCAGCGGCGGCGGCGGCGTATGCTGTCGCCTTCCTCATTGACACGCGAATCGAGAACCTGCGTATCGGGCGCCCCGCAAAATGCGCACTTCATAAATCCATCCCGGCGGGAAAGGCTGGATTTTACCTTATCCGCACGTCGGCAACTTGACGCCGTTGCGGCTTTGATCTTCCCGGTGACCTCTGTGTCCTCCGTGGCTTGAGAGATTGGAAAAGGCAGAAGCCCGCCACAGAGATCACAGAGAACATAGAGAAAAACTCAAAGCGGGCGAATTGCATCCCGCAAAATCGCGGTCTGCGCGCTTTGCTTCAGCATGCGGCTGGTAACGGCGGCATACGCTTCCTCGCATTCCCGTGCCATCGTGCGGATTCCGGTGCGCGTTTTTTGACCCCGCTGTATGGCACGATGAAGCGGTACTATTTCCCGCAACCGTGGGATATTCACGGACGCCAGCCGCGAGCTTTGCCCGGATTTCGATGCCGCCGCAGCCGGGTAGAGCGAATCCGGCGAGTACGCCACTTTTAAAGCAAGGAGCACCCTTGGCTTCCCTTTTACGCATAGCCGCCTTCATCGACGCGCTGAACGAACGCATCGGCCGCGCCTGCTACTGGCTGGTGTTGATCGCCGTTCTCGTTTCAAGCGGCAATGCCATTTCCCGTTATGCGGTTGGCGTGAGCTCGAACGCGTTTCTCGAGATTCAGTGGTATTTGTTTGCCGCGATCTTTCTGCTCGCTGCCGGGTATACGCATAAGCACAATGGCCATGTCCGCGTCGACATTTTTTACGGGCGGCTCACGCCGCGCACTCAGGCGTTGATCGACATCGCCGGCGGGCTGCTGTTCCTGCTGCCGATGAGTGCCACCATCCTGTGGTTGTCGTGGCCGGTATTCCTTGCCTCGTTCCACGTCAACGAAGGTTCGCCGGATCCGGGCGGGCTGTTGCGCTGGCCGATCAAGCTCTTGATCCCAATCGGCTTCGCGCTGCTATCGCTGCAGGCGATTGCCGAAATCATCAAGCGCGCAGCACTGCTGTCAGGCAATGCCGATGGGGAAGATAGCTGATGGCCTTCGAGCTGATGGCGCCGTTGATGTTTGCCGGCCTGGTGGTGTTTCTGCTGCTCGGCTATCCGGTCGCGTTTTCACTCGGCGCGGTCGCCTTGCTGTTCGCCGTCGTCGGCATTCAGCTCGATTTCTTTCAGCCGAGTTTGCTGCAAGCCTTGCCCGAGCGCGTGTTCGGCATCATGAGCAATCAAACCCTGCTGGCGATTCCGTTTTTCACCTTCATGGGCTTGATTCTGGAACGCAGCGGCATGGCCGAAGAGCTGCTCGACACCGTCGGCCAACTGTTCGGAGCACTGCGCGGCGGCCTCGCCTATGCCGTCATCCTGGTCGGCGCGTTGCTGGCGGCGACGACCGGCGTTGTTGCCGCTTCGGTGATCGCCATGGGACTGATCTCGCTGCCGATCATGCTGCGTTACGGTTATTCGACGCGGCTCGCGACCGGCGTTATCGCAGCATCTGGCACGCTAGCGCAGATCATTCCGCCGAGCCTGGTATTGATCGTGATGGCCGATCAACTCGGCGTTTCGGTCGGCGACATGTACCGCGGTGCGCTGGCGCCTGGCCTGATGTTGACGGGGCTTTATCTGCTATTCGTGTTGGGCGTCACGCTGATCGATCCAAAGTCGGCGCCAGCCCTGCCGCCGGAAGCGCGAACGATGCGCGGGCTCGCGCTGGCGGAGCACGTTGCGGTTTCGATGATTCCGCCGCTGATTCTGATTTTCCTCGTGCTCGGAACGATATTCCTCGGCATCGCCACGCCGACCGAAGGCGGCGCCATGGGCGCTGCCGGTGCGCTCGCGCTGGCGCTTACGAAACGGCGATTGGGCTGGAGCCTGTTGCGGCAGGCGATGGACTCGACGACGAGGCTCACCAGCTTTGTCGTCTTCATCCTGATGGGCTCGACGATCTTCAGCCTGGTGTTTCGAGGCGTCGACGGCGATCTGTGGGTCGAGCGGCTATTGACCGGCCTGCCCGGCGGCGCGCTCGGATTTCTGATAGTCGTAAACCTGATGGTTTTCCTGCTGGCGTTTTTCCTCGACTTCTTTGAGATCGCGTTCATTCTGGTGCCGTTATTAGCACCAGTCGCGCAGAAGCTTGGTATCGATTTGATCTGGTTCGGAGTGCTGCTCGGCGTCAATATGCAGACGTCATTCATGCATCCGCCGTTCGGATTCGCGTTGTTTTATTTGCGCAGCGTCGCCCCGAAAGAAGTCAGGACGGCGGACATTTACTGGGGCGCGATTCCGTTCGTGGTCATCCAGGTCATTATGGTTGGATTGGTGATCGCGTTTCCCGGGATGGTGATTAGCTCTATTCGCTGAAGGGAAGCACGGAAGTGCAATTTTTTAAGTGAATTAAAAAAGAATTCACGCGGCTTAGGATATAAGTGACTGATTCTTATAGCGTAACAGAGTACGCCCTGAATACGAGTTATCTACCACTTCGCAATCTGCTTCATGTGCCAATTCAGTAGCCGTTGCACGTCGCTCATAGCGCTACATCATGAAAACTCAGACTCGGTTCGAGTACACAAACCTCTCAAACACCG
>JACMKV010000430.1 GCA_014379915.1 Burkholderiales bacterium | reverse complement strand
TCGTCATCCTCCCAGTTCTTCATGAACAGGCCGGTCACGTGGTGACCTTGCTGTTTCAGCAACCATGCAGCAATCGACGAATCGACCCCGCCGGACATGCCGACGACGATGTGCCTTTTCATAACGAGCAGCTATTGGAAAGACGCCGCTATTGGAAATGTGTAACGAGGTCGAGCGGATAGCGTTTGCCCGCTATATAGTCGTCGAGACAAGCGAGGACCAGCGGCGAGCGATGGCGAGCGACGCTTAGCCGAATTTCGGATTCGCTCAACCACAAGGGACGCAGAATGCCGTGAGCGAGCCTGCGTTCAGGCTCGTGGCCGTCCAGATGACCACAAAAAGCGAAACGCAAATAAATGGTTTTGACGGTCGGATGCGGCCAGCGGTAGATGCCGACCAGAGCGCGGGGCGAAAAGCGGTAACGCGATTCTTCAAGCGTCTCGCGCGCTACCGCCTCGATCAGGGACTCGTTCGATTCGAGATGTCCGGCCGGTTGATTGAGCACGGCAGCGCCGTCGATACGTTCTTCGACGAGAAGAAATTTGCCTTCATTTTCGACGACCGCAGCGACGGTGACGTTCGGCTTCCATACCATGCCGTAATTCTAGCGCAGAAGCGCCGGTGCGCTTCGCTAGTGTCGTGAGTTGCTGGTTCGCGGAATAATCAGGATGAACTTCGAGGCTGTCAAATGAAAAGTGCCAAAATCGGCGCCAGACAAGGCGCGAACCACAGCCGGGTTGTACAGGATTCGTAACGCGGTATGGCGGCGATTCTCGGCATCTTTTCTGTAGCGACACGCAACTCAGGACACTAGAAGTCGAGAACGATACGACGATGCTCGCCCGAATGCGAACTCTAGGCGATGGTGTCGTAGCCGGGCAAGGTCAGGAACTCCACAAAATCTTCGCAAACGATCAAGTCGTCAAGCATATGCGCTGCGGCATCGTACTTGCCGGCCGCGAAACCTGCTTCGCCGAGTTCGGCGCGAACCTTGGCAAGCTCCTCTGGCAAAAATTGCCGGAACAGTTCGATGCTGACTTTGCGGCCGTCTTCGAGCAAACCTTTCGGGCTGCGTATCCAGTGCCAGATCTGGGAACGGGAGATTTCGGCCGTGGCTGCGTCTTCCATCAGATGGTGTATCGGGGCGCAGCCTGTGCCAGCCAGCCAGCTACCGAGATATTGGATACCGATGTTGATGTTCATACGCAAACCGTTTTCGGTGATCGGCGTTTGTGGCGCGAAGACGAGCAGATCGTCGGCCTTGATCTGAATGTCGTCGCGTTTCCTTGAAACCTGGTTGGGGCCCGGCATGACCTTATCGAAAGCCGCTCGCGCGATCGGCACAAGCTTCGGGTGCGCAACCCACGTGCCGTCATAACCGTCATTCGCTTCGCGTTCCTTGTCAGTTCGAACGCGCGCCAGCGCAGCTTCGTTCGCAGCAGGATCGCCGCCGATTGGAATCTGCGCCGCCATGCCGCCCATCGCGTGCGCATTGCGTTTGTGGCAGGTTTTGACCAGCAGCAGCGCATAGGCGCGCATAAACGGGCTCGTCATCGTTACCTGTGCGCGATCGGCGAGTACGAAGTCCGGGTGGTTCCGGAATTTCTTGATGCAGCTGAAGATGTAGTCCCAACGCCCCGAGTTGAGCCCGGCCGAATGCTCGCGAAGCTCGTACAGAATCTCGTCCATCTCAAACGCGCCGAGCACGGTTTCGATGAGAACCGTTGCTTTAATCGTGCCGCGCGGGATGCTTAGTGCTTCCTGGGAAAATACGAAAACATCATTCCACAAGCGCGCCTCAAGATGGCTTTCCAGCTTCGGCAAATAGAAGTACGGACCGGAATTTCGCGCCAGCAGAGTGGCTGCATTGTGGAAGAAGTACAGTCCGAAATCGAACAGCGAACCGGATATCGGCTGGCCGTCGACGGTCAGATGTTTTTCCGGCAAATGCCAGCCGCGCGGGCGGACAAGCAGAGTCGCGCATTTGGTATTCAGTGAGTACTGCTTGCCGTCCGGATTGACGAAACTGATCGCGCGGCTGGCTGCGTCACGCAAATTGATTTGTCCGTTGAGATTGTTTTCCCAGGTTGGCGTATGCGAATCCTCGAAATCCGCCATGAACGTCTGTGCGCCGGAGTTGAGCGCGTTGATAACCATCTTGCGGTCGACCGGCCCGGTAATTTCGACGCGGCGGTCCTGGAGGTCGGCAGGCACCGGATTGACGGTCCAGGAACCCTCGCGGATGTGCGCGGTTTGCGGCAGAAAATCCGGACGTCCGCCGGCATCGAAAAAATCCTGGCGACGCTTGCGCGCATTCAGCAAGCGCTGGCGCCGCGGTTCGAAATTGCGGGCAAGCGAAGCAATGAAGCTTAGGGCATCAGGCGTGAGAATTTCTGCAAACGCCGGCGTCACTTCAGCATGTATCTGCACCCCGTCGGGGGAAAAATCTTGAGGCTTCATCTGGCGAATCTCCTGCGTCGTTGCCGGGCCAATAAAAAACGCCGCACAGCCCTCCGGACGGTGCGGCGTTTTCTCGATGCGTTATACGAACTGTTCCTCTTCGGTCGAGCCAGTCAGGGCCGTCGTCGATGATTGCCCTGATTGGATCACCTGGGTCACTGCGTCGAAGTAACCTGTTCCGACTTCCCGCTGGTGCTTGACTGCAGTAAAGCCGATATCGGCAGCTGCGAACTCCTTCTGCTGCAATTCGACGAATGCCGTCATGCCGCTTTTGGCATAGGCGTGCGCGAGCTCGAACATGCCGTAATTGAGCGCATGAAAACCGGCCAAGGTGATGAACTGGAACTTGTAGCCCATCGCGCCCAGTTCGCGCTGGAACTTGGCGATGGTTGCGTCGTCCAGATTCTTCTTCCAGTTGAAAGACGGTGAGCAGTTGTACGCCAGCATCTTGTTCGGGAATTTGGAGCGTATCGCTACGGCGAATTTTTTCGCAAACTCGAGATCCGGCTTGCCCGTCTCACACCAGACGAGATCGGCGTAAGGCGCATAAGCCAAGCCGCGCGACACCGACTGCTGCAGCCCATTTAGAACACGGTAAAAGCCTTCATTGGTGCGTTCACCGGTACAGAACGGCTTGTCGTTATCGTCGACGTCGGAGGTCAAAAGATTTGCTGCTTCGGCGTCGGTGCGAGCGAAAATGAGGGTGGGCGTTCCCATGATATCGGAGGCGAGACGCGCCGCAATCAGTTTTTGCACAGCTTCCTGCGTCGGCACCAATACTTTGCCACCCATGTGCCCGCATTTCTTTGCGGAAGCTAGCTGGTCTTCGAAGTGCACGCCGGCCGCGCCGGCTTCTATCATCGCCTTCATCAGTTCGTGCGCATTGAGGACGCCGCCAAAACCCGCTTCGGCGTCGGCGACGATGGGCGCGAACCAGTCGATGTTGTCCTTGCCTTCAGCGTGGTTCAGCTGGTCGGCGCGAATAAAAGTATTATTGATTCGACGAACTACGGTCGGCACGCTGCTGACTGAATACAGCGATTGATCCGGGTACATTTGGGTTGAATCGTTGGCGTCGGCCGCGACCTGCCATCCTGACAAATAAATTGCCTTCAGGCCGGCTTTGACCTGCTGCATCGCCTGATTTCCGGTCATCGCGCCCAATGAATTTACATAAGGCTCGTTATTGACCAAATCCCAGAGCTTTTCGGCGCCGCGTTTCGCCAGCGTATGTTCAATTTGGACGGTTCCGCGTAAACGATAGACGTCTTCGGCGGTATAAGGGCGGGTAACACCACTCCAGCGCGGATTTTCAGCCCAATCCTTCTTGATCTGCGCGATGTCCTGAGCACGGTCCATGGATATCTCCTGTTATCGAAATTTGGTTGTAGGGAGGAGCCAGCGTGCGATTGATCGCTGTAACGTCCCTAAGGCGCCGAAACGGCTGGCAGCATGTCCAGTGTAAATGAATACAGCCCAGCCTGCGCCTGACTATATCCCACGGAAGCGGCCGGAGATGATCCGGCATACTAGGAGGCGAGGATGTTGTTGACATCCGCCCGTTGTACGCCAGGCAAGGTTTACTGGCTGGCGTTTCGTGATCTACAAACACAGTATAGCGTGACTTTCGTGCGTTGCAACAATTTTGTTAATTGGACGGAATGACAGCGCATTCAGTTAGTTGTAAGGCGTGCTGACTCGCTGCAACGTCCGTTGCGCAGTACCACATCTCTAGCAGGTTGCTGAAATAAGGGGCATGACGAACGAAATGGGGGCTCTCATAATTTTGCTTTCTCGATGTTCTCTGCGATGCGCGGAGTTATCGTGAATTCCATTCTGCCGGGGTGCCGCTCTGTACCGGTTTTTATCCGA
>JACMKV010000057.1 GCA_014379915.1 Burkholderiales bacterium | reverse complement strand
ATATGCCGTGATTTTCAGGTAATACATCGGGATTTCGCGCTTCTCGACCACCGCGCCGGTTCGCCAGCCGCGGCCTTCGATGACCTGCTCGTTGGCAAGCACGGTTCGATCGACCGGGTCCCAGTTGACGACGCCGCTTTTCTTGTAGGCCAGACCTTTTTCGAGCATGCGCAGGAACAGCCACTGGTTCCAGCGGTAGTATTCGGGCTGGCAGGTGGCAAGCTCGCGCTCCCAGTCGATGGCGAGCCCGAGCGATTGCAGTTGCTTGCGCATGTAGTCGATGTTGTCGTACGTCCACTTCGCCGGCGCCACGTTATTGGCGATCGCCGCATTCTCCGCCGGCAATCCGAACGCGTCCCAGCCCATCGGCTGCAATACGTTATAACCGCGCATGCGGTGATAGCGCGCCAGCGCGTCGCCTATCGTGTAATTGCGCACGTGGCCCATATGCAGCTTGCCCGATGGATACGGGAACATCGACAGGCAGTAATACTTGGGCCGTTCACTGTCTTCGCGGGCATTGAAGGCGCGGCTTTGCTGCCATTGCTGTTGCACCTGGCGTTCGATTTCGCTTGGTCGGTAATACGCTTGCATGGAATGGCGGGGAGACGGGGGAAAGCGAAATTATACCCGCGAACCATGGGCCGGCCATGCGGCCGGATGGCGCGAGCTACGCGATAGCCTCTGGTGTAACATCGGGCACAACACGTTGCTGGAGCATTACATGTCGGTCAAGCATCCGGTCATTGCGGTGACCGGTTCGTCGGGCGCGGGAACGAGCTCGGTTAAAGGTACTTTCGAGCACATTTTCCGACGCGAGAAGATCAACGCCGTGATCATCGAGGGCGACAGCTTTCATCGCTACAACCGCGAAGACATGAAGGAAGCGATCGACGCATCGGAGAAAACCGCCGAGCGCTGCATCAGCCATTTCGGTCCGGAAGCGAATCTGTTCGATGAGCTCGCTCATGTATTCGCCGAATACGGGCGCAGCGGCAACGGCAAGACGCGCCTGTATCTGCACAACGACGAAGAAGCCGCACCGCGGGGCCAGGAACCGGGAACCTTTACGCCGTGGGCGGAAATGCCTCCGAACAGCGATGTGCTGTTTTACGAAGGCCTGCATGGGGGCGTGCGCCACGGCGATATGGACGTCGGCCGCTATGTCGATCTGCTGATCGGCGTTGTGCCTATCGTCAATCTCGAATGGATACAGAAAATCCATCGCGATATGCAGATGCGCGGCTATTCGATCGAGGCGGTTACGCAAACCATCCTGCGCCGCATGCACGATTATGTGCATTACATCACGCCGCAATTTTCGCGCACGCACATCAACTTCCAGCGCGTGCCGACCGTCGATACCTCGAACCCATTCATTGCCCGCGATATTCCGACGCTCGACGAGAGCTTTGTCGTGATCCGCTATCGCGATCCTAAAGGCGTCGACTTTCCGTATCTGCTGACCATGATCCACGATTCGTTCATGTCGCGGCCGAATTCGATCGTCGTGCCCGGCGGCAAGATGGGCCTCGCCATGCAACTGATCCTGACGCCGCTGATCCGCAAGCTGATTGAGAACCGAAGTAAAGCCTGAGCGGTTATAATACGCAACCGAGTAGTCGTTTGTCGCCGCTTCAGATTCCTTCGTGTCAGATTCCCTACTTTCCGGTCTCAATCCCGAGCAGCTCGAAGCAGTTACCCTGCCCCACCAATCGGCGCTGATCCTGGCCGGCGCAGGCTCCGGAAAAACGCGCGTGCTGACGACGCGCATCGCATGGCTGATCCAGAGCGGGCGCGCTCGTCCGCTGAATCTGCTGGCTGTCACCTTCACCAACAAGGCGGCGCGCGAAATGCTCACGCGCATCACGAGCATGCTGCCGATCAATCCGCGCGGCATGTGGATAGGCACGTTTCACGGTTTGTGCAACCGCTTGCTGCGCGCGCATTACCGCGATGCCGGCCTGCCGCAAAGCTTCCAGATTCTCGATTCGGCCGACCAGCTTTCCGCGGTCAAGCGCCTGATGAAGCGGCTCAACATCGACGACGAAAAATTTCCGGCGCGGCAGTTGCTGTATTTCATCAACGGCAACAAGGACGCCGGATTGCGCGCTTCCAGAATCGAAGCGAGCGACGACATTTCACGGCGCATGACCGAGTTTTATTCGGCCTACGACGAACAATGCAATCGCGAAGGCGTCGTCGATTTTGCCGAACTGCTGCTGCGCTCCTATGAGCTGCTCGCCAGCAACGCGTCGTTGCGCGATCACTACCGCAATCGCTTCTCGCACATTCTGGTCGACGAGTTTCAGGACACCAGCTCCCTGCAGTATCAATGGCTGAAACTGCTCGCCGGACGCGACAGCGCCGTGTTCGCGGTCGGCGACGACGATCAGTCGATTTACGCGTTTCGCGGCGCCAACGTCAGCAACATGCAAAGTTTCGAGCGCGATTTTGCAATCGGCAAAGTCATCAAGCTCGAACAGAATTACCGCTCGCACGGCGCCATCCTCGATGCGGCGAACGCGTTGATCAGCCAGAACCGGGGCCGTCTCGGCAAAAATTTATGGACAGCCGAAGGCCGCGGTGAACCATTGCGGCTGTATCAGGCGGCAAGCGATTTCGAGGAGGCGCGCTTCATCGTCGACGAGATTCAGAATCTGCGGCGCGACGGTGTTGGGCTCTCGGATATCGCGCTGGTCTACCGTTCGAACGCGCAATCGCGCGTGCTTGAACACGCGTTGTTCAATGCGGCGTTGCCGTATCGCGTCTACGGCGGCCTGCGTTTTTTCGAGCGCCAGGAGATCAAGCACGCGCTCGCCTATCTGCGCCTGATCGCCAACCCCGATGACGACAATGCGCTGCTGCGCGTGATCAATTTTCCGCCGCGCGGCATCGGCGCGCGCAGCCTGGAGCAATTGAATGATGCTGCTGCTGCCGGCAAGGTGAGTTTGTGGCAAGCGGCGGCGCGGGAATCGGGGATCGGAAATATCGGAGGTCGGGGATCCGGGATCGGGAGTCGGGGATGCGGGAAGGTTAATAAGGGACTGGCTGCGTTTGTCGGTTTGATTGAAGGCATGCGTTCCGCGTGCGCGGGTTTGCCGCTGCCCGAGATCATCGATCACGTGATCGAGACCAGCGGCTTGAAAACGCATTACCAGAACGACAGGGAAGGCGCCGATCGCCTGGAAAACCTCGGCGAACTGGTCAACGCGGCGACGAGCTTCGTCAGGGAGGCCGGCGACGTCGAAGATATGCTGTCATCATTCCTCGCCCACGCGTCGCTCGAAGCCGGCGAGCATCAGGCCGGGGCGGGCGCGGATGCGCTGCAGTTGATGACCGTGCATTCGGCCAAGGGTCTGGAGTTCCATACCGTGTTCATCAGCGGTTTGGAGGAGGGCTTGTTTCCGCACGAAAACAGCGCTCTCGAACCGGCCGGCCTTGAGGAAGAGCGACGTCTAATGTATGTCGCCTTGACGCGCGCGCGGCGCAGGCTGTATTTGAGTTTCGCGCAAAGCCGCATGCTGCACGGGCAAACGCGCTACAGCTACGAATCGCGCTTCCTGCGCGAAATTCCCGAAGAGCTGATGCAGAAATTGCTGGCGCCAGCGCTATCTTTCAACTCCGGCCGGTTCCGCAGCGGCCGGGAAACCAGCGGCTCGTTTGCGCTTCCGGGCCAGAGCCGGATGCGAGCGGCCTTAAGCCAACCCACGGCCGGATCGCAGTGGAACATCGGCCAGAACGTCGTTCATCCGAAATTCGGCGCCGGCGTCATCGTCAATGCCGAAGGCCGGGGCAGCGATGCGCGCGTGCAGGTCAGCTTCTACGACGCCGGCGTAAAATGGCTGGCGCTCGAATACGCGAGGCTCAGTGCCGCCTGAGAAGGATGCTCGAGCCTGCAGGTCAGGTTGCCGTACGGCTCCCCGACTAGTCAATTTCTTGCCGACCCACTTTCTTAAAACCAACTGTCAGGGAGCTGTGCACACCGACTACCGTTACTCGCTGTCGCCGATCATGAGTTGACCCCCCGGTTCGCTTACCGCAAACACATCCTTGTAACTGGCGTAAATCGAGCCGAAGAGGGTCGGAATCAGAATCAGCAAACCGAGCCCGAACGGGATTGCGGCGATGATGCTGAGCACAAACATGGCGAGGCCGTAGATCGTAAACGGCAGGATGTTTTTGAGGCAGGCTGCGAAGCTGAGCTTGACCGCCGCCAGCGCCGGCGCGTTGTCGAACACGACCAGTAGCGGCGTGAACCATATCGCCATCATCAGCGGCACCGACAACGCCAGCGCGACCATCAGCGCGAGCATCATTCCCGACATCGCATCGGGCATGGCCGCGATGTCGGCGCTGCCCATGCCGCCCATCATCGCCGTCATCGCGCTGCCGCCGATCACGATCAGCACGCCGTAAATGACGATCTGCCCGATCAGGTAGATGCCGCCTATCGTGATCAACTGGCTGGCATTGACGCGAAAGCCAGCGAACAGGTGAGCGATTTCGATCTCGTCACCTTTTTCGAGGGCGCGGCAGCCCAGCATCAAACCGGCGAGAAAGATCGGCGACAGTAAATAGAAAACCAGCGGACCGAGCACCGGAATCAGGCCGAGCCCGACCGCGATTGCGAACAGCGCGCCGGTCAGCACGATCCAGATGATCGGATTTTTGCGGAACAAGCCGAAGCCCTCGACTATCCATTGCCAGCCGCGGCCCGGCGCTACGACATGAGCTTCCATAAAGTCCCTTGCGAGTGCGTTACTGTCATGGTTGGCGCGCGCAACAGCCTGCTAAACCGCAAATTCCGGCTTAGCGGCGATGTGCCCGCGCAGAATGTTTCTGAAATGCGCGGGATCTTTCGCATGCGTCAATTCTCCGGCGCGCGGCAGGTGAAAATCGAAAAGCCGCGAGACCCAGAAGCGTAATGCACCGGCACGCAGCATGACCGGCCAGGCGCGTTTCTCGTTTTCCGTAAACGTCCGTGTCGCATGATAGGCATCGAGCAGCGCTGTCGTTTTCGCGGCATCGAGGCCGCCGCGCCGTACGCACCAGTCGTTGACGGCGATCGCGACATCGTAGAGCAAGGCATCGCTGCACGCGAAATAAAAATCAATGACGCCGCCGATCGCGCCGTCCGTGAAAAGTACGTTGTCGCGAAACAGATCGGCGTGGATCACGCCGCGCGGCAGATCGTCGAAGCGATGGCGGGACTGAAAGTGAACTTCCGCGTCAAGCAGCTCGACTTCGTCCGCTGGCAGGATTTGCCGCAATCGCGGTGCGGTCGCGTTCCACCAGTGGGGTCCGCGGGGATTGGGCATCGATGCGCTATAACTTCGCCCCGCGAGATGCATATCGGCGAGCATCTCACCGACCTCGGCACAATCGGCGGCGCCCGGTTGCTCGATCGGCTGCCCGGAGAGGCAGGTTACGATGCTCGCCGGCTTGCCATTCAATATGCTGAGAAGTTCATCATCGAAGTTGGCGATCGGCTTCGGCGACGGAATACCGTGCCGCGACAGGTGCGACATCAAGTTCAGATAGAACGGCAGTTCATGGCTCTGCAATTTCTCGAACAAGGTCAGGACAAATTTGCCGTGCGTGGTAGTGACAAAATAATTCGTGTTTTCGATGCCGGCGGCGATGCCCTGTAAATCGAGCAGGGTGCCCAGCGAATAATTTTTCAGCCAGCCGGCGAGCTGTTCTGCGCTGACTTTGGTGAAAACGGACATGAGCGGATCGAAACCGGCGCTTCTGCTATGACAATCGCCTGGTAATTAGAATTGATGGATGACCCACATCGGCGGACTGACGCCGCCGTCGAGCACATCACTGCGACTGAAGTTGCCATCGCCTTTGCGGTCGATCAGATAATACGGCACGCCGTGCGGCGGCGTAACTTTGACCAGATATAGGGTGCCGTTGTAGCGATATTCCTCTATGGTATTTTCGCCGCGCTTGATGATGGTGACCTGCGGCTCCAGATCGCCCTCGGGGGGAATGCCGGGCGGCGGCGGGAGCGTTTCCGGCAACGGTTCGAGGTCAGGCGGCGGTTCAGGCGGCAGATTAGCATTTTGCGCGAGTGCGGAAGCCGCGTATAGAATCATCACCAAGGTAAGGAACGCACTACGCATAGGGTTTGGTCCTTGTTGGGAGGGCGTCAGTTTATCATGGCCGACTGCGGGGGCGCCCGGCGCGGACGCCTGTTCGCGATGCGATGCTACAGATTCAATTGCAATTCGCGCTCTTCGGCGGAAGGCTCGAAACCGCGGCTTTCGTAGTGATTGAAAATCGCCTCAACGATGGCTTTCGGCTCTTCGATCACCTGGATCAGATGCATGTCTTCCGCGCTGATCATGCCCTCGCCGACCAGCGTGGTTTTGAACCAGTCAAGCATGCCGCGCCAGAATGGCTCGTGGACTAGGATGATCGGAATCTTGCGGCTTTTGCCGGTCTGGATCAGCGTCAGCGCTTCGGTCAGTTCATCGAGCGTGCCGAAGCCGCCGGGCATCACGACATACGCCGATGCGAATTTCACGAACATGGCTTTGCGCACAAAAAAATGCCGGAAGGTTTGCGAGATGTCCTGATACGGGTTGCCGTGCTGCTCGAACGGCAATTGGATATTCAGGCCGATGCTTGGTGACTTGCCGTAGAACGCGCCTTTGTTAGCCGCTTCCATAGTGCCCGGGCCGCCGCCGGAGATTACGGCAAAGCCCGCATCCGATAACTGGCGTGCGATCTGCTCGGTCAGCTCGTAATACGGATGCCCCTCCGGAATGCGCGCACCGCCGAAGATGCTGACCGACGGCCGGATCGGAGACAGGCGTTCAGTTGCCTCGACGAATTCTGCCATAATCCCGAAAACGCGCCACGACTCGCGCGCCGACCACGATTCTTCGAGCAGTTCCGGGGCGACGATTTGCGGCAATTTTTCGGTAATTCTCAAGATTTTTTCCTTTTGTTTATGACAGTCGTCGCCGGGCCGATTGCCGCGACTGCTGCTCGATTCGATCCGCAATGAAAACCTTGCTGTTGGTAGACGGTTCGTCGTATCTGTATCGCGCCTATCACGCGCTGCCCGATTTGCGCACCAGACAGCAGGAACCAACGGGCGCGATCTACGGCGTGCTGAACATGCTGCGCAAGTTGCGTAACGATACGCCGGCCGATTATATCGCCTGCGTGTTCGACGCCAAAGGCAAGACCTTCCGCGACGATCTCTATCCCGCGTACAAAGCGACGCGTGCGCCGATGATGGACGATCTGGCGCGCCAGATTGCGCCGCTGAACGAATGCATACGCGCGCTGGGCTGGCCGCTGCTGACCATCGACGGCGTCGAAGCCGACGACGTGATCGGCACGTTCGCGTGCGAGGCCGAGCGGGCCGACGTGCGCACGGTAATTTCGACCGGTGACAAGGATTTCGCGCAGCTCGTGAGCCGGCATATCTGCGTCGTCAACACGATGAGCAACGAAACGCTCGACGAAGCAGCCGTGTTGGCCAAATTCGGCGTCGCGCCCGCGCGCTTTCTCGATTATCTGACGCTGATCGGCGATGCCATCGACAACGTTCCCGGCGTCGCCAAAGTCGGGCCGAAAACCGCGGCGAAATGGCTCGCGCAATATGGTTCGCTCGACGAAATCATCGCCCACGCCGACCAGATTTCCGGCCAGATCGGCGACAACTTGCGGGCCGCGCGCGACTGGCTGCCGCGTGCACGTGAGATTTTGACCATCAAAAGTGATGTCGCGCTACCGCTGGGTCTCGACGATCTCGTCGCCAACGTGCCCGATAACGCGCGACTTGCCATGCTCTACGAACGTTTCGAATTCAAGACGTGGCGGCGCGAACTGCAAAATGCAGGGGACAGGATTCAGGGGCCAAGGGGGTCAGGAGGTTCAGCGCTCGAAGATCATGCATCGGGAATCGCGGAAGGCACGTCGGCGCCGCAAGAAAAGCATTACGAAACGATACTCACCGCAGAGCAGTTCGAGCGCTGGTTCGAGAATATCCTGCGCGCCGACCTCGTGGCGTTGGACACCTCGGCTGGCGCGGATTCGCAGCCTGCGCGGCTCGTCGGGCTGTCGTTTGCGATCACGGCTGGCGAGGCAGCTTATCTGCCGCTGGCGCACCGTTATCCCGGCGCGCTGCAACAGCTCGACCGCGACCAGATACTTGAACGGCTTAAACCGTGGCTCGAAGATCCGGCACGTCGCAAACTGGGCCACAACCTGAAATACGACGCGCATGTGCTCGCCGCCCATGGCATCAGATTGCGTGGCATCGCGCACGATACACTGCTGCAATCGTACGTGCTGGAAAGCCATCGCCCGCACGATCTCGACAATCTCGCGCATCGCCATCTGAACCGGAGAACGCTGACTTATGCCGAGGTCGCCGGCCGGGGCGCGTCGGCAATCGACTTCGGCCAGGTCGCGCTCGATCGCGCGACTGAGTACGCGGCCGAAGACGTCGACGTCGCGCTGCAGCTGCACGCTATCCTGCACCCGCGCATCGCAGCCGATGCCAAGTTGCTTGCGGTCTATCGCGATATCGAGATGCGGCTGCTGCCTGTGTTATTCGCCATGGAACGCGCCGGCGTGCTGCTCGACGCTGCGTTGCTCGACGCGCAAAGCGCCGAGCTCGGGGCAAAAATGCTGGCCGCGGAAAGCGAGGCGCACCGGCTGGCCGAGCAGCCGTTCAATCTGAATTCGCCGAAGCAGATTCAGGAAATCCTGTTCGACAAGCTGCGTATCCCGGTGATCAAGAAAACGCCGAGCGGCACACCATCGACCGACGAAGATGTGCTGCAGCAGCTTGCGCTCAACTATCCGCTGCCCAAACTGCTGCTCGAATACCGAGGGCTCTCCAAGCTCAAATCGACCTACACGGACAAGCTGCCGCGCATGGTCAATGCGGCAACTGGGCGCGTGCATACGACTTACGGCCAGGCGGTCGCGGTGACCGGCCGCTTGGCGAGCAACGATCCG
This sequence comes from Burkholderiales bacterium, assembly GCA_014379915.1. Classification (GTDB taxonomy): domain Bacteria; phylum Pseudomonadota; class Gammaproteobacteria; order Burkholderiales; family JACMKV01; genus JACMKV01. Next base: position 1,671 of record JACMKV010000057.1, on the reverse strand, counting down.
AATTTGCAGAACATTCCGGTGCGCACCGCGGAGGGACGGCGCATTCGGGAAGCATTCATCGCGGCGCCCGGCGCGCATATCGTATCGGCGGATTACTCGCAGATCGAGCTGCGCATCATGGCGCACATCTCGCAAGACCCGCGGCTGCTCGAAGCTTTCGGCGCCGGCGAGGATATCCATCGCGCGACAGCCGCCGAAATTTTTGGCGTCGCCATCGATCAGGTAAGCAGCGAACAGCGCCGTTACGTGAAGGCGATCAACTTCGGCCTGATCTACGGCATGTCGGCGTTCGGCCTCGCAGCCCAGCTCGGCATTGAGCGCAGCGCCGCGCAGTTGTACATGGAACGCTATTTTGCGCGCTACACGGGTGTTGCCGATTACATGCGGCGCACGCGCGAATCGGCGCGCGAAAACGGCTACGTCGAAACCGTGTTCGGCCGCAAGCTATGGCTGCCGGAAATCCACGGCGGCAGTGGTCCGCGCCGACAAGCGGCCGAGCGCGCGGCGATCAACGCGCCGATGCAGGGCACCGCCGCCGATCTGATCAAGCTCGCGATGATCGCGGTTCACGATTGGCTGCGCGACGCCGCGTTGCAAAGCAAGCTGATCATGCAGGTACACGACGAACTGGTACTGGAAGTAACCAGGCAGGAACTCGAACGCGTGACATCCGAATTACCGAAGTTGATGACCGGCGTCGCCAAACTCGATGCGCCGCTGGTAGCTGATATCGGTGTCGGCCCGAACTGGGAACAGGCGCATTGAAAGCTGATGCAGAGCGTTTACCAGAAAAGCATCAGGTAATTTCGGACTTCTGTCAGCGAGGGCCAGGAAAAAGCTCTGCCAGGGCAACGCTCAAGCGCTCATCAGCGGCAAGGTGGAGTTCGAGAACCGCATTGATGCTGTGGATAATGCGCTCGCCATATATCGCCGCTTGCGCGTCCGGACGCAAATATTCCTCGGCGCTGCGATCGGCGAGATTGATCATGATGTATTGCGGAATGCCACCGCGCGCGTAGTGCCGCAACTTCGTGGTGCGATCGCGGTGCAGAGAAGTGCCGGCAACTTCGATCACGCACGACGCATCGCGACTGTGCGGCTTGCCCAGCGTGCTGATCGGCCGCAGCACGATTGCGGCATCGGGCTCGGGCTCGCCGTCTTCGGGAATGACTATCGGTTGTTGTGTCTGTACGTGGATACGGCGGCGCCCTAGCCGCAGCGCCAGATTGGCCAGCTGATTGACCACATACGCGTGTTCTTCTCCTGTCACCATCGGGTCGCCTCCCACGTCGCCGCGATCTTTGGGCACCAGCATGCCATCGAGCAACTCGACGCGCGTGTCTTCCTCCAGAATGCCTTCGTCGATCATGCGGTGATATTGCTCGACGCTGAGCGGCATCAGCCGCAGCCATCCTTGCGCCGCTTCGCTGACCACGTTGCGGGCGCCGGGTTGAATTTCCAAAAGCTGAGTCGCCATTGTGAGACCTCTTTAGGCCGGACTATCGATTGATTCCACCACCCCGTGTGCCTGCTGATCGGCGTGATAGCTTGAACGAACGAGCGGCCCGCAGGCAGCATGGCTGAAGCCCATGCCGGTCGCGCGCCGCTCGAATTCAGCGAACGTCGCCGGTTCGACATAGCGCAGCACTGGCAGATGATGTGCGCTCGGTT
>JACMKV010000056.1 GCA_014379915.1 Burkholderiales bacterium | reverse complement strand
GTGCGGCCCAGCATCTGTTTCGCCGCCAGGCCGACCGACTGAATCACCTTCTTGCCGTTCGGACCGCCGCCTTGCCGGATTGCGACGACGGACGGCTCGTTTAACACTATCCCGTGACCTTTCACGTAGATCAGCGTGTTCGCGGTGCCGAGATCGATGGCGAGGTCGTTCGAGAAATAATTGGTCAAAAATCCAAACATATCGAGTCCGTCCGTCCGTGAATGAGTGGTGCGTGAAATAGCGAAATATGATAACTTATAAGTCGTGCGTGCATAAAGCTTTACATCAAACTATTCAACAAGTTTTGAGTTGCCGCACGAGTCTGAAAATGTCACGTTCGACGAACCTCGCCGCCAACAAAATAGCCGGTATTTTATGCCTGTTTCCCTGAGCGATGTGAAACGCGTCGCCGAGCTTGCGCGCATCGAGATCGACGACCGCGAAGCGACTGCCATGCTCGACCAATTGTCCGGCATTTTTTCCTTGATCGAACAAATGCAAGCGGTCGATGCGAGCGGAATCCAGCCGATGGCGCACGCCCGCGACATGGTCGCTCGCCTGCGCGACGACGTTGCGACCGAACCCGATCAGCGCACGCTGTTTCAGTCGGTCGCCCCGCAAGTTGAAGCGGGTCTGTACCTCGTGCCCAAAGTCATCGAATAGTCCATGCAAAGTTCTGGTTCGTCCAAAAGCGATGTTCATGAACTCGGTTTGCGTCAACTCTCCGGCCTGCTTCATGCCAAAAAAATCTCCTGTACCGAGTTGGCTTCCGAGTTTCTGGACCGCATCAACACGCTGAATCCACGCTATAACGCTTTCATCACGGTCGATGGCAAAGCAAGTCTCATGCAAGCGCGCGAAGCCGATGCTTTATTCGCCGCCGGACGGGCGCGAATGCTGACCGGCATCCCGCTCGCGCAGAAGGACATCTTTTGCACTCACGGTTGGCTGACGACGTGCGGCTCGAAGATGCTGGCGAACTTCGTTTCGCCTTACGACGCGCATGTCGTCGAAAATTTCAAACGGCTCGGCATGGTCAGTCTTGGCAAAACCAATATGGACGAGTTCGCCATGGGCTCAAGCAACGAGACCTCATTTTTCGGCGCCGTCAAGAACCCTTGGGACGAAGCCTATGTGCCGGGCGGAAGCTCGGGTGGTTCGGCGTGCGCGGTTGCTGCGCGCATGTGCCCTGCAGCGACTGGAACTGACACTGGCGGTTCAATCCGGCAACCCGCGGCGCTGTGCGGAATCTCAGGGATCAAACCGACCTACGGCGTGATTTCGCGCTACGGCATGATCGCGTTCGCCTCAAGCCTGGATCAGGGCGGGCCGATGGCGAAAAGTGCTGACGATCTGGCATTGCTGCTGAACGCGATGGCCGGCTTCGATGCGCGCGATTCGACGAGCATCGACCGTCCGTCCGAAGACTACACGCGCGAACTGAATCGGCCGCTTGCCGGTCTGACAATCGGCTTGCCGCGCGAATACTTTTCCGATGGCGTTAACGCCGATGTCGCGCGCGCGATCGATCGGGCGATCGCCGAATATCGCAAGCTCGGCTGCGAAACCGTGGACCTCAGCCTGCCAAATACCAGGCTGTCAATCCCGGTTTATTACGTGCTCGCGCCGGCCGAGGCGTCGAGTAATCTCGCGCGCTTCGATGGCGTGCGTTACGGCTATCGCGCGCCGCAGTATGCGGATTTGAACGACATGTATCGCAAGACGCGCGCCCAGGGCTTTGGCGCCGAAGTCAAGCGCCGCATCCTGATCGGCGCTTACGTGCTATCGCACGGCTATTACGATGCTTACTACATCCAGGCGCAGAAGCTGCGACGCCTGATCGCGCAGGATTTTGCCGATGCATTTCAGAAGTGCGACGTGATCATGGGGCCGACTACACCCAGCACCGCATTTAAGCTCGGCGAAAAAAGCGGCGACCCGGTGCAGATGTATTTGTCCGACATCTACACCATCGCCGCGAATCTTGCCGGGCTTCCGGGCATGTCGATTCCGGCTGGCTTCGGCGATGGCGGGCGGCCGGTCGGCCTGCAGATCATCGGCGATTATTTCTCTGAAGCGAAAATGCTGAATGCCGCGCACCAGTATCAGCAAGCGACGGATTGGCACATGCTGCCGCCGCCGCTCTCTTGAATGGCCTCCTGAACGGCAGGGCAAAAAGGGATCACTGCATGAATTGGGAAATCGTCATCGGGCTGGAAGTCCATGCCCAACTCAAAACGCAATCGAAAATTTTTTCAGCCGCGTCCACGCAATTCGGCGCAGAGCCCAATACCCAGGCGTGCGCGGTCGATCTCGCGCTTCCCGGCGTGCTGCCGGTTTTGAACCGTGCCGCCGTCCAGCAAGCGATCAAGTTCGGGCTCGCGGTCGGCGCCAGGATCAACCGGCATTCCGTTTTTGCCCGCAAAAATTACTTCTATCCGGATTTGCCGAAGGGCTACCAGATCAGCCAGTTCGAATTGCCCATCGTCGAGGGCGGATTCGTCCTGCTGACGTTTCCTGATCGCGAAAAAACCGTGCGCCTGACGCGCGCCCACCTCGAAGAGGACGCCGGCAAATCGCTGCACGAAGATTTCCGCGGCGCCACCGGCGTCGACCTGAATCGCGCCGGCACGCCATTGCTCGAGATCGTCTCCGAGCCCGATATGCGCAGCGCCGAAGAGGCTGTCGCCTTCGCGAAAACGCTGCATGCGCTGGTGACTTTTCTCGACATCTGCGACGGCAACATGCAGGAAGGTTCATTCCGCTGCGACGCCAACGTTTCGTTGCGAAAGCTTGGCGACGAGAAACTCGGTACGCGCTGCGAAATCAAGAATCTCAATTCGTTCCGCTTCCTCGAACGCGCCATCGACTATGAGGTGGTCCGGCAAAAGGAGATTCTCGAAGACGGCGGCGTTATCATTCAGCAGACGCGGCTGTATGATCCGGACAAAGACGAGACACGCGCCATGCGCTCGAAAGAAGACGCGCACGACTACCGTTATTTTCCCGACCCCGATCTGCTGCCGCTCGAAGTGTCCGATGAGTGGATAGACGCGACGCGGGCGCGGCTTCCCGAACTGCCGCAGGCGAAACGAGAGCGCTATACGCGCGAGCTCGGCTTGTCGGCTTACGACGCAGGCATCCTGACTGCATCGCGCGGAATCGCGAACTATTTCGAAGCAACGCTGGCGCGATTGCCCGATCAACCCAAGCTGATCGCCAACTGGGTGATCGG
>JACMKV010000429.1 GCA_014379915.1 Burkholderiales bacterium | reverse complement strand
CGAGCGGTTGTTGTCGCTGCCGTCGCGGTTGTCCTCGCCGTTCGCGAGGTTGTGCTTGTCGTTGTACGACACCAGGTCGTTGAGCGAGAAGCCGTCGTGCGCGGTGACGAAGTTGATGCTGGCGCACGGGCTGCGCCCGTTGCGTCCGTAAAGATCGCTGGAGCCGGTAAGCCGCCGCGCGAAGTCGCCGATCAGGCCGCCGTCGCCTTTCCAGTACGAACGCACATCGTCGCGATACTTGCCGTTCCATTCGGTCCAGCCGACCGGAAAGTTGCCGACCTGATAGCCGCCCTCGCCCAAGTCCCATGGTTCGGCGATCAGTTTGGCCTGCGAGATCACTGGATCCTGCTGGATGATATCGAAGAAAGCGCCGAGCTTGTCGACCGCGTGCAGTTCTCGCGCCAGGGTCGACGCGAGGTCGAAGCGGAAGCCGTCGACGTGCATTTCGGTAATCCAGTAACGCAGCGAATCCATGATCAGTTGCAGCACGCGCGGATGCGTCATGTTCAGCGTATTGCCGGTCCCCGTGTAATCCATGTAATGACACAAATCGCCGTCGACGAGCCGGTAGTACGACGCGTTGTCGATGCCGCGAAACGACAAGGTCGGCCCTTGCTGGTTGCCTTCGGCGGTATGGTTGTAGACGACGTCGAGGATGACCTCGATGCCCGCGCTGTGCAGCGTCTTGACCATGGTGCGGAATTCGTACACCGGATAGTCGACCGAATAGCGCGCGTCGGGCGCGAAAAATCCAATCGAGTTGTAGCCCCAGAAATTGCTCAAGCCTTTGTCGATCAGGTGGCGGTCATTGATAAAGCGCTGCACCGGCATCAGCTCGACGGTCGTAACGCCGAGCCGCCTCAGATGTTCGATTACCGGTTCGGTCGCGAGCGCGCCATAGGTGCCGCGCAAGCGTTCCGGGACTTCTGGATGCTTGACCGTAAAACCTTTGACGTGGGTTTCGTAAATGACCGTGTCATTCCACGGCACGCGCGGCGGCTTGTCGTTGCCCCACGTGAAAGCCGAATCGATGACCTGGGATTTCGGCATGCCGGGCGCCGAATCGCGGCGGTCGAACGACAGGTCGGCCCTCTCGGAACCGATGCGGTAGCCGAACTGCGCATCGCTCCAGTTCATCGTGCCGACGATATTTTTGGCGTAGGGATCGAACAGCAGCTTGTTCGGATTGAAGCGATGTCCGTTTTTGGGCTCGTAAGGTCCATGCACGCGATAGCCATACAACTGGCCGGGGCGGATCTGCGGCAGATAACAGTGCCAGGCGCGATGGGTTTTTTCCGGCATGTCGACGCGATGAGTTTGCTGGCGGCCTTTTGCATCGAACAGGCACAGCTCGACGCCGGTCGCATGATCGGAAAACAAGCTGAAATTGACGCCTTCGCCATCCCAGGTCGCACCGAGCGGATAGGGTTGTCCAGGCCATACTGCGAGATTCGGATAAGGCAAATTGATTTCCTTTCGATAAATGGGCGGTCTGGCAAAGCGAATACGCCGCGGCGTCTGCGCGGCAGTTTTACTATCTCATTGGGCACGGTAGAGGAACGATTATCGAATTGGGTATTGCGGATCGATAATCGTACTGACGACAGCTTAGCGCACTGGTTTCAGATCGCTTCGCGAATCATCGCAGGGCCGAAGTCAGACGAAACAAAACCCCGGCATGCCGGGGTTTGCAATCGCCGACCAGGGCCAAGTACGCGACCGACGAATGCAGCGCGGAGGCCGCTGCATTGCAAGCGCCAAGAGAGCGCGCCGGCAAGCCTAACGGACGCTGCCGCGGCGAATCAGATTGACGATGGCCAGCAGGATTACGGCGCCCAAAAAGGCGATAAACAACGCCGGCAGACTGAAGTTGCCTTGACTCAGGCTGCCCATTCCGAACAACGGGGATAGTAGCCAGCCGCCAAGGAACGCGCCGACGATGCCGACCACGACATTCAAAATCACGCCCTGTTGCGCGTCTGTCCTCATAACCTTGCTGGCAAGCCATCCGATGATGCCGCCCAACACAATCCATATAATGAAGTTAATCATTTGCTCCTCTCCTGGTTAAATTGCTCCGCGTAATTCTTTGGGCTTTCATCTGCGACTGCTATTTCGGATTGACGCGTGAGCAGCAACTCACGCGCGACCATAGTGCCAATCACTTAACGCTGAAAATCTTCTAATGCTGTCGTTAGCATAGGCAATTCCTATGCCATTGGCGTAACCGGCAAAGCGCATCCTATCCATTTGTTTCGAAAAGCAATCTGCCTTCGGGGGCGATGAGCTGAAATGGTAGAGTTTACAAAACAGCTGAATCGTTCGGGTTGAGGCAAAACGCCGCGGTTTGGATGTCTACGGCTACTCGTATTCTGCCGCGCAAGCGGCGAACGCCATGGCTCACATCCTTATTCAACGGCATCTACAGCGCATACCTGCGGTCCAGCCCGCGCTTGCCGCGCCCGATCACGACAATGCCTGAGTCCGAAACGTGGTAGCGCTCGCGATCGGCTGCTTCGTCGTAGCCGATGGTGGTGCCGGCCTTGATCACGTTGTAGCGGTCGACGATCACGCGTCGCAACTTGCAGCCGCGCTCGATGCGCGCGTAATCCATGATGATGCATTGGTCGAGCTCGACATCGTCTTCGAGCGTAACCTCGCGGCGTAGGATGGTGTCTTTTACGCTGGCGCCGCAAATCAGCGCGCCGCCGCCCAGAATGCTGTTGCAGATATTGCCGCTCATGACTTTGGCAACCGGACCCTGATAGCTCGACGAGTAAATCGGCCATTGCCGATTCAGGACATCGAAGCGCGGTTCGCGTCCGAGCACATCCTGGTGCGCATCGAAATAAGCTTCGATGGTGCCGACATCGCGCCAGTAGTTCGCCTCCTCGTAAGCCTTGGCGCCGGGCACCTTGTTCTGGCCGAAGTTATACGCGTAAACCTTGTGATCACCGATCAGGCGCGGCAACACATGACGGCCGAAGTCGGTCTCATGCTGCGTCAGGTCGGACTCGAGCGCTTTTACCAGCGTCCCGGTGCGGAACAGGTAATTGCCCATCGATGCGTAGACGCGCCTCGGGTCGCCAGGCATCGGCGGCGGCGACTCGGGTTTCTCGAGAAATTCGGCTATCTTGCCCTCGGCATCGGCGGTGATGACGCCAAACGCGGACGCCTGTTCGATCGGCACCGGCAGCGCCGCGACCGACACATCGCAATCGTGGGCCAGATGAAACGCGACCATCTGCCGCAAATCCATTCGGTAGATATGATCGGCGCCAAACACCGCGACCAGATCGGGCTTGTGCTGGTAAATCAGATTCAGATTTTGCCGCACGGCATCGGCGGTGCCCTGAAACCATTCCTCGCCAGCTAGCATCTGCGGCGGCACAATGGTTACGAATTGCGCTGGCAGCATTGGCGACAGCACCCACGACTGGCGCACGTGCTCGATCAGCGACTGCGATTTGTATTGCACCAGCAGATAGATCGAGTTGATTTCGGAATTGATCAGATTGCTCAACACGAAATCGACGATGCGGTAGCGGCCGCCGAACGGCACCGATGGTTTGGAACGTTCAGCGGTCAGCGGGTGCAGCCGGCTGCCCTCGCCGCCCGCCATGACCAGCGCCAGAACTTTTTCGTTCATAGCGCTTTCTCGTTCACAGCGTCGTATTTTCAGGATTAATCGCGACATTCAAGCCAAGCAGCTCGGCGATCCCCGTCAGCGGAATCCGCACCCAGTCGGGCCGGTTGGCAAGCTCGTAGCGGACTTCGTACAACGCTTTTTCGAAGGTGAAGAGATCGAGCAAACCGCGCGCTTCATCAGCCCAGGCATCCGGCGGGCCGCCGTAGCTTTCGAGAAAACTCGCTACCGCCTGTTTTTCCCAGTCGGCGGCCAGCTCAATGAGCAGCGGCCGATCGCGCGGCCGATCGGCTGCCAGCCGCAGCACCGATTCGTTCGCCGCGTAATTCAGCGAGCGGCGCATGCCGGCGACATCGCGCAGCGGCGAATGCTTGGCGCGCCGCTGCGCAAGCGGGCGCGCCGGTTCGCCTTCGAAGTCGACGATGACGACATCGTTGTGAGCGATCAGCACCTGGCCGAGATGAAAATCGCCGTGGTGGCGCGTTTTCATTGCGTCCGGTGCAGGGTTGGCGGAGCCAGGGTTCTGTTTCGTCCGAGCGCTTTGCTCGACGCGCGCAATCAACGCCGCAGTGTTGCCGAGCACGCTGTCGGCAACGGGGCGGGCTGCTTCCGACAATCCGGAAAGGCGTTGTCCGAGCAATTCGAGCGTGGTTCGCGCATCGTCCGCGACCTGCGCACTCCAGTTTCGAATATCGTCCGCGCTGACCGGCTCCGGATCGAAATCCGGATTGCCATGCGGCGCGGCGAGGGCAGCATGCAGTTCGGCGGTGCGTTGTCCGAGCACGCGCATCAGCATCAGATAGATGACGTGGGCATCGGGGGCCGGCCGGCTGTCGCGGTCTTTCAGCAGCCGCGCATCGAGAAAGCGTTCGAGATACGACAGCGTATATGACCAGCCGTCGCCCTGATTGCCGATATAGCCTTGCAGCGCAGCCAGCGTGATGACTTTGTCTTCGCCTTCGCAATATTCGAGCGCGCCAGCCAGCGGCGGAATGCGCACCGCCGGCGCGGTTTGGGTCAGGAACTGGCCGATTTCGAGCTCGGGATTCTTGCCTTCGATCAGGCGCCGGTAACCCTTCAGCATCAGGCGTTCGCCGATAACGACCGAGGTGTTGCTCTGTTCTATGCCGAGCCGACGCAAAGTCATGTCGCCATCGCCGGCGAGCTCGTCGAGCACGCCGGTTGCGTGAAAGCGCAGCTGCCCCGCGCTGCTGGCGATTTCGCGGTTATCGTGCATCGCACCCACCATTGCCCGGCAGAAGGCGTCGTCGAAAAAGGCGTCGTACAAAATGCCGGTCCGCGATTTCATACGGATGCGCGCATAGGGATTGCGTGTCGCCGCCGGCTTGCCGCTGGCGTCATCGCTGTCCCATGCCAGCGATATCGGCACGAAATAGCACTGGCTGCCCTGCTCCGCCGTATATATGGTCGCCCAACCGAGCAGCCATGCGCTGTCGCCGCGGCTGAACAGCACGGAATGCGCGAGTTCAATCCCGGTGATCGCAACACCTTTCAGCGCAAACCAGCGCTGCGACGACAGCATAGTCGGCAAAACTTCCCGTTCGAGCTGTTGGCGCGCCGGCGCTTCGAGCAAGCGCCGCAACACTTCGCTGTGGGCAGTCGCGGCGGTGACATTCTTTGCGCCGGAGGCTATCACGAGCACCGGCAGTTCGGTGCGGGGCAAACGTTCATCGTGCCAGCGCGGACCCGCGGCCTCGGTCGCGAGGTTGAACCAGTAAAACGCATAGCCTGGCAAGGTCAGAAAATACGGCAGGTCGCCGACCGGCGGAAACGGCGTGCGCCCGACAAGCTCGACCGGCACCAGACCCTTATACACGGCGAGATCGAGTTCGACCGGCTGCGCCGAGCGCGATAGATTGGCCACACACAGGATCACTTCGTCGCCATATTCGCGCACGTAAGCGAGTATTTTGCGATTGCCCGGGCGCAGCAGCATCAGCGTGCCGCGGCCGAACGCCTGATAGGATTTGCGCACCGCGATCAGCCGCTTCATCCAGTTCAACAGCGAAGACGGACTGCGGCTCTGCGCTTCGACGTTGACGCCTTCATAGCCGTAGACCGGGTCCATGATCGGCGGCAGAAACAAGCGCGCCGGGTCGGCGCGCGAAAAGCCGGCGTTGCGGTCGGAGCTCCATTGCATCGGTGTACGCACGCCGTTGCGGTCGCCGAGATAAATGTTGTCGCCCATGGCGATCTCGTCGCCGTAGTACAGGATTGGCGAACCGGGCATCGACATCAGCAGGCTGTTGACGAGCGCGATCGTGTCGCGATTGTTCTGCATCAAGGGCGCTAACCGGCGGCGGATGCCGACGTTGACGCGCATGCGCTTGTCGGTCGCGTAAATCTGGTACATGTAGTCACGCTCGCTATCGGTGACCATCTCGAGCGTCAGTTCATCGTGATTGCGCAGAAAAATCGCCCACTGGCAGTTGTCCGGAATCGACGGCGTCTGGCGCAGAATATCGACGATCGGATGGCGGTCTTCCTGCGCGACCGCCATATAGATGCGCGGCATCAGCGGAAAGTGATACGCCATATGGCATTCGTCGCCATTACCGAAGTAATCGCGCACGTCCTCCGGCCATTGATTGGCCTCGGCCAGGAACATGCGATTCGCATAATGCTGATCGAGCGCCGCGCGCATCTGTTTCAGCACGGCGTGCGTCTCCGGCAAGTTTTCATTGTTGGTCCCTTCGCGCACGCACAGGTACGGAATTGCATCCAGCCGCATGCCGTCGACGCCGGCATCGAACCAGAAGCGCATGACGCGGATCACGGCTTTTACCACTTGCGGGTTGTTGTGGTTCAGGTCGGGCTGGTGCAAAAAAAACCGGTGCCAGTAATACTGGCGCGCCACCGGATCCCAAGCCCAGTTCGAGGTTTCGGTATCGGTAAAAATGATGCGCGTATCGGCGAATTTCTTGTCGTCGTCGCTCCAGACGTAGAAGTCGCGCTTCGACGAATCCGCCGGCGCCGCCCGCGCAGCCTGGAACCACGGGTGCTGGTCCGACGTGTGATTGATGACCAACTCGGTAATCACGCGCAGATCGCGCCTGTGGGCTTCACGCACGAACTGACGGAAGTCGTGCATGGTGCCGTAGTCGGGATGGATGTTGCGGTAATCGGCGATGTCATAGCCGTCGTCGCGCATCGGCGACGGGTAGAACGGCAGCAGCCACAGCGT
>JACMKV010000055.1 GCA_014379915.1 Burkholderiales bacterium | reverse complement strand
CGCACGTCGTCCTTCGTGCCTTCGCGCTTCTGCACGTCGTCTTTCGTGCTTTCTTGCTTCTCGTCGATAACTTCGTCCATGATTTCTTCCCCGGTTTGCTTGAACGCTACTCGGTCGTGACCGGTTGATCTTTCTGGTCGAGTGCGGCGGTAAACGTATGCCACGCCAGCGTTGCGCATTTGACGCGCGAAGGATACTCGGCGACGCCGGCCAGCACTTCGAGCTTGCCGAGGTCCTCGCATTTCGCGCAGCCGTGATTGGTCACCGCGCTATGAAAATTTTCGAACAATGCGCGAGCTTCGGCTTCTGTTTTGCCTTTCAGCGCTTCAGTCATCAATGACGCCGACGCCGTCGAAATGGCGCAGCCGCTGCCTTCGAAGCTGACGTCGCTGATCACGCCCTGATCGAATTTCACATAGACCGTAATCTGGTCGCCGCACAGCGGATTGAAACCTTCCGCCAGCCGGTCGGCCGGATCGAGCTTGCGGAAATTCCGCGGCTTGCGGTTGTGATCGAAAATGACTTCCTGATACAGCTCACGCAAATCCGACATCAGCGTCTCCGTTTCGATGCGCCGTTCATTTCGCGAACATCTGCCGCACCTTGGCGATGCCAGCGAACAGCGCGTCGACATCTTCGCGCGTGCTGTACAAAGCAAACGACGCGCGCGCGGTTGCCGGTACCTTGAAGCGCGCCATCAACGGCATCGCGCAATGGTGGCCGGTGCGAATCGCGACGCCCTGATGATCGAGTATGGTGCCCGTATCGTGCGGATGAATGCCATCGAGCACGAATGACAGGATGCTGGCTTTAGCGCGCGCGGTACCGATCAATCGCATGCCGGGAACCTCCGCCGCGGACGCTGTCGCGTATTCCAGAAGCTCGTGTTCATGCGCGGCAATCGCGTCGAGGCCGATTGCGCTGACGTAATCGAGCGCCGCGCCCAGCGTGATCACACCGGCGATATTCGGCGTACCCGCCTCGAACTTGTACGGCAATTCGTTATACGTCGATTTCTCGAAGGTAACCTGCCGGATCATGTCGCCGCCGCCCTGATACGGCGGCATCGCGTTGAGCAGCGCGGCTTTACCGTACAGCACGCCGATGCCGGTCGGACCATAGATTTTGTGGCTCGAGAACGCGTAGAAATCGCAATCGAGGTCCTGCACATCGACCGCCAGGTGCGGCACCGCCTGCGCGCCATCGACCAAAACCCTGGCGCCGAAGCGATGCGCGAGTTCGATGATCTTTTTGACCGGATTGATGCTGCCGAGCGCATTCGATACGTGCACGACCGCGACGAATTTGGTGCGCTCGTTAACGAGCTTGCGATACTCATCGAACAGGAATTCACCGTCATCGTTGATCGGCACGACGCGCAGCACCGCACCTGTGCGCTCGCACAATAGCTGCCATGGCACGATGTTCGAATGATGCTCCATCGTACTGATGACGATTTCGTCGCCGGCCTTGATGTTCTGCGCGCCATAGCTTTGCGCGACCAGATTGATCGCTTCAGTCGTGCCGCGCACGAATATAATTTCGCGGTCGCTCGCCGCATTGATGAAGCGCCGCACCTTGCCGCGCGCCGCCTCGAATTGATTCGTTGCCAGCTCGCTCAGGCGGTGCACGCCGCGATGGATATTCGAATTGGTCTGCGAGTAATAGCTGCTTTCGGCATCGATCACGACCTGCGGTTTCTGGCTGGTGGCCGCGTTATCCAGATAAACCAGCGGCCGGCCATTTACCTGCTGGCGCAGGATCGGAAAATCGCCGCGCCATTTCTCTGCATCGAACCGATGCGGCGGGCGCTGCAACGCATTTACTTGACTCATGTTTGCCTCTATTCGTTTATTGGCCAGTATTTTTTTATTGACCAGTGCCCGATTGCCCGTCCAGCAACAGCTCACTGAACGATACCTCGGTCGATCCCAGCGGCAGCCGCTCGATCAACTGACGTTCCAGCCGCTTGCGCAATGGTTGCAAAGCCATGCGGTCGATGATGTCGTGGGCGAACGCGTAAATCAGCAGGCTGCGTGCCGCCGCTTCATCCAGTCCGCGCGAACGCAGATAAAACAGCATCGCGTCGTCGAGCTGACCGATCGTCGCACCATGCGTGCACTTGACGTCGTCAGCGTAAATTTCGAGCTCGGGCTTGGTGTCGATTTCGGCATTCTTCGATAACAGCAGATTGTGATTTTCCTGCTTCGCGTCGGTGTGTTGCGCATCCTGATGGACCACCACCTTGCCATTGAACACGCCGCGCGCGCCACCATCGAGGATGCCGCGGTAAACCTCTGAACTCGTCGCGTCGGGTTCAGCGTGATCGATGCGTGTGTGATGATCGACATGACGTCGGCCATCGGCAAGATAAAGACCATTCAATTCGCAGTGGCTGCCGGCCGCAAGATACGTGCTGATATCGTTGCGCGCGAGCTGTGCGCCCAGTGAAATCGAGTGGGACGCAAACCGGCCGTGCGCAGCTTGCTTCGCATGGATGCCGGCAATATGAAACGCTTTCGCGCTTTCCTGCTGCAATTTGTAGTGTGCGACGTTCGCGTTTTCACCGATCACGATATGCGTCAGCGCATTCGTGAAATAAGTCGCGCCATCGTCGCCTGCGTAATGCTCGATTACCGTTACCTTGGCGTTGTTGCCGGCGACAATCAGATTGGTTGCATGAACTGCGCTGGCGCTACCGGTCGCCAGAAACAGCAGATGCACCGGCTGCTCGACGACTGTGTCAGCCTCGAGATGAATTACAGCACCGTCGGCTGCAAGCGCTGTATTCAGCCAGCCGAACGCGCCGTGCGGCCAGATCTCGCCGGCGAAATGCGCTTCCAGCAAACCGGGGTCGCGCTCAAGCACCTCGGCCATACTGCTGATCGTCGCACCAGCCGGTAACCTGCCGAGCCACGATAAATCGCGATCGTAACGGCCATCGACAAATACCAGCAGATGATATTCGGCAGCCAGCGCCAAACGTTCGATGCTTGCCGCAAGCGTTGCTGCATCCGCACGATCGGGCGACGGCGCCGCTATCAGCGCGCGCTTTTCGAGCGAGCTGACATCGGTATATTTCCAGTTTTCGTCGCGCGTGGTTGGAATTCCGCGTTCGGCAAAACGCGACAGCGCATCGCGGCGCGCGTCCTGCAGCCAGCCGATCGAGGAACCGGGAAGCGCGTTTTCGATGCGCGCGAAATCCGCGCTATAGCGCTCGATCGCGTTCACGCTTAACTTCCCGCACCGGCGCGAGCGCCGGATTGTGCAGCAGGCTGGGCGTCGCCCTCAAGCCAGCTGTAGCCGCGCTCCTCGAGTTCCAGCGCCAGCTCGCGCCCACCGGATTTTACGATGCGCCCATCTGATAAAACGTGTACGAAGTCGGGCACGATGTAGTCGAGCAGGCGCTGATAATGCGTGACCATGATGATGGCCCGATCGGGCGAGCGCAGCGAATTTACGCCGTTGGCGACGATCTTCAACGCGTCGATATCGAGGCCGGAATCGGTCTCGTCGAGAATCGCGAGCCTCGGTTCGAGCACTGCCATTTGCAGAATCTCGTTACGCTTTTTCTCGCCGCCGGAAAAACCTTCGTTGACCGCGCGATACAGGAATTCCTGGCTGATCTCGACCAGCTTTAACTTGTCCTTGACCAGCGTCAGGAAATCCATCGCGTCGAGCTCGGGTTCGCCGCGATGCTTGCGCACCGCGTTGAGCGCCGCTTTCAGCAGATAGACATTGCTGACGCCAGGAATTTCGACTGGATACTGGAACGCCAGAAACAAACCCGCCCTCGCCCGCTCTTCGGGCGCGAGCTCCAGCAGATCGCTACCGTCATACTCGACAGTGCCGCCCGTCACTTCATAGTTTTCGCGGCCGGCCAGCACCTGCGCGAGCGTGCTCTTTCCCGAACCGTTCGGGCCCATGATCGCGTGAACCTCGCCGGCTCTAACCTCGAGATCGACACCGCGCAGGATTTCCTTGCCGTCGATTTTCGCTTGCAGATTTGTTACTTTGAGCATCGATAAACCTCAATTGACGTCATTTCGGCGAAGCTTGTCCCGGCACGCAATGAAGCCGGGAGCCGGAATCTTTGACTTTTTGCGAGATTCCAGCTTTCGCTGGAATGACAGCGCGACACATTCCGGTTTCGTTCTGTCAAACAGCATCAGCCCACGCTGCCTTCGAGCGATACACCGAGCAGCTTCTGCGCTTCTACCGCGAACTCCATCGGCAATTCCTTGAACACTTCCTTGCAGAAGCCGTTGACGATCATCGACACCGCGTCTTCCGCGGAAATACCGCGCTGCAGACAGTAAAACATCTGATCTTCGCCGATGCGCGAAGTCGTCGCTTCATGTTCGACTTTGGCCGTCGGATTCTTGACCTCTATGTACGGGAAGGTATGCGCACCACAGCGGTCACCTAGTAGCAGCGAATCGCATTGCGTGTAGTTGCGCGCGCGGTCGGCGCTTTTCAACACCTTGACCAGGCCGCGATACGCGTTCTGACCGCGACCTGCGGAGATGCCCTTGGAAACGATGGTGCTGCGCGTGTTCTTGCCGATGTGAATCATCTTGGTGCCGGTATCGGCCTGCTGGCGGTTGTTGGTCAGCGCGACCGAATAAAATTCGCCGACCGAGTTGTCCCCTTTCAGCAGTACGCTAGGATATTTCCAGGTGATCGCAGAACCGGTTTCAACCTGCGTCCACGAGATATGCGAATTGGCGCCGCGGCAATCGCCGCGCTTGGTCACGAAGTTGTAGATGCCGCCACGGCCTTCCTTGTCGCCCGGATACCAGTTCTGCACGGTCGAATACTTGATGCGCGCGTTATCGAGCGCGATCAGTTCGACGACCGCCGCGTGCAACTGGTTTTCGTCGCGCATCGGCGCCGTACAGCCTTCGAGATAGCTGACGTAGGCGCCTTCGTCGGCGATGATCAGCGTGCGTTCGAACTGACCGGTATTCTGGGCATTGATGCGGAAATACGTCGACAACTCCATCGGGCAGCGCACGCCTTTCGGGATGTAGACGAACGAGCCGTCGGAAAAAACCGCCGAATTGAGCGCCGCGTAAAAATTGTCGCCGCTCGGCACGACCGAACCCAGATACTGACGCACGAGCCCAGGGTGCTCCTGCACCGCTTCCGAGAACGAACAGAAGATGATGCCCATTTCGCCAAGTTTTTTCTTGAACGTGGTGCCGACCGACACGCTGTCGAAGACCGCGTCGACGGCGACGACGCCTGCGAGCATTTCGCGCTCTTTTAACGGGATGCCGAGCTTTTCATAAGTGCGCAGCAATTCCGGATCGACTTCGTCCAGGCTTTTCGGGCCGTCTTTATTCGACTTCGGCGCCGAGTAATAACTGATTTCCTGATAATCGATCGGCGGATAATGCACGTGCGCCCAATTCGGCTCGATCATCGTCAACCAATGACGATACGCAGCGAGCCGCCATTCGAGCATGAATTCCGGCTCGTTTTTCTTGGCCGAAATCAGTCGAATGACGTCTTCATTCAAACCGCGCGGTATCGTATCGGTTTCGAGATCGGTCACGAAACCGTGCTTGTATTCCTGCGCGATCAGCGCGTCGAGTTGGTGTGTTGCTGTTGCCATATAACTATCTCCACTACACAATTTTTCCGAAGCCGCCGTCAATGCTTCGCTTCCATCCGGCGCGTCCGTATAGCGCCAATATCGACCGCATGCAGCCGCGGCTGCACCATTTCTGCCAGCGACACCTCGTTCAGCGCGCGCCAGATCGCGCGATTGATGGTGCGCCAGTTGGCCCGCACCGAACACGAACCTTCCTGCTCGCAAACGCTTGCCGTGCTGCTGCATTCGGTGATTGCTAGCGGGCCTTCCATCGCATCTATGATTTCCGCAATCGTGATCGCAGCGGGCGGCCGTGCGAGCGCATAGCCGCCTTTCGCGCCGCGCACCGATTCGAGCAATTCGTGACGCGCCAGCATTTTCAGGATCTTGCTTACCGTCGGCGCCGGCAAATGCGCCAGCGCGGCCAGATCGCCAGCGCTGTGAACGCGGTCGGGCGAGCGCGCCATCGCGGTCATAACTACCGTGCCGTAATCTGCCATCTTGCTCATGCGTAGCATCTTGCCTCCCTGCCTCGCTAATTAGGACTATTTTAGTCCTAATTGGTTCGCGGCTCAATGGTTCGCGGCTCAGTGGGATCTCACGATTTCCGCTGTCATTCGATCGATGCACACAGCGGCTATAATCCGCGCTAACTTCAAACAGTGAGAGAGCAGTCATGCACATCGATGCTTATTCGAGCTTGACGGCGCACGGCTTTCATCGCGTCGCTTACACCGATTGGGGCGATCGCGCCAATCCGCACGTCGTCATATGCGTTCACGGCTTGACGCGTAATGCGCGCGATTTCGACTTTCTCGCCGAGGCCCTTTCCGGCGATTGCCGCGTGGTTTGTCCCGATGTCGTCGGACGCGGCGCCAGCGACTGGCTGCAGCACAAGAAAGACTATGGCTATCCGCTTTATCTGACCGATATGGCTGCGCTGATCGCCCGCGTTGGCGCGAAACCCGTCCGCTCGCGGTGGGGCGCGCTGTGGCAGCGACTGCATGGGCGAAGTGGAGAGCCGCGAATCGACTGGGTCGGCACCTCGATGGGCGCGTTGATCGGCATGATGCTGGCATCGCAACCGCAATCGCCAATCCGACGTCTCGTGATTAATGACGCCGGGCCGTTCGTGCCGCGCGCAGCGTTGCAACGCATCGCCGCCTACGTCGGTAAAGATCCCCGCTTCGGCGCGCTTGATGAGCTGGAACAGTATCTGCGCAAATTCTGCACGTCGTTCGGCCCCCTGACCGATGCGCAATGGCGGCATCTGGCCACGCACAGTTCACGACAAGGCAAGGACGGCAGCTATGACTTCAGTTACGATCCGGGTATTGCCGAGCCGTTCCGCGGCAGCCTGCTCTACGATGTAGACTTATGGCCGTTGTGGGACAAAATATACTGCCCGGTACTGATCGTGCGCGGCGCCGAGTCGGATCTGCTGCTGCCCAGGACCGCGCAGGAAATGCTGACGCGCGGGCCGCGAGCCAGGCTCGTTGAATTTGCCGGTGTCGGCCATGCGCCGATGTTGATGGCGCAAGATCAGATCGATGTAGTTCGCGCGTTTCTGCTCAGCGACGGTTGAAGCTGTTTGCGCAAGACACGGTTATCAGCGCCTCTGTTTTCCGATCCACCACAAGGACACCATGACCATCACCACTGATTCCGGTTTGCAGTATGAAGATGTAAAACTCGGCGAGGGCGTCGCCGCGCAGGCAGGCCAGACGGTATCCGTGCACTACACGGGCTGGCTGACCGATGGCAAGAAATTCGATTCCAGCAAGGATCGCGGCCAGCCGTTCGGCTTTGAACTCGGCAAGCGTCGGGTGATAGCAGGTTGGGATGAAGGAGTCGCCGGCATGCGGGTCGGCGGCGTGCGAAAACTAACCATTCCGCCGCAACTCGGTTACGGGACGCGCGGTGCGGGCAAGGCTATTCCGCCAGATGCGACGCTTGTTTTCGAAGTGGAGCTGCTGAAAATCAGCTGATGGCGGACAGCACTTGCGAAGATGTTAATTTCACTCGAATTAACAAGGCAGGCGCGCAGATGCGCACGAACCGTCCGCTACGCCCTGGCGCAAGAACATCGGCATCCGCTTCCGCTTCGAACGCCAAAGCTGCAAGCCAATCAACGACTGCCCGCCGACTTCGTTTGGGGTGTCAGATGCAGGCCCTGCTTCCAGAACTGGCGCCGCTCCAGGATGACTTGCTGTGCCCGCAGCATGAAGGTAAGCCGCGTCTTGCTCCAGATGTTCAGCGCTGAACTTTTTTTCCCCACCATGCGCGTCGTTACTTCTGCGTTTGAGACCTGCACGATTTCGTGTCGGGTCCCTTCGTAATTTATTATTTGTCCGGTTTTCATCGTCGATAGCTCGTCTGTTGTGTCGAGGCGGCCAGCGCGGACCTTCTTTCATCCATGCCGTTATTGCCTCCGTGTGTCGAGTATCAGCAATTGGCGCACCCAATCTGAGTTCGTATCGTCCGGCCCCTGGAGTATCGGTCGGAGACTACGTTGGGGTTAGGTCAGCAGAACGCAGAGCCTGCAAGCGCTGAACCTATAACAGCGCTGCTGCTTCGCGATGAGGACGCGCGGCGCCCTCCGCTACAGGCAGCGCGAACCTAAAACTTGCGCCCTCGCCGCGCGAACTGGTGACGTCGATTTCGCTGCCGTGCAATCCCAGGATCGATTTGACAATGGCGAGCCCGAGTCCGGCGTTGCCAGTATGCTGGCGACGGCTTTTGTCGCCGCGATAAAAGCGGTTGAAGATATGCGGCAGGTCTTCCTGGGCAATGCCGGCGCCGGTGTCGTTGATCTCGACCGTGACTTTTTT
>JACMKV010000428.1 GCA_014379915.1 Burkholderiales bacterium | reverse complement strand
TGCGGCTGCCAAGTCCGATGCGATCGTCATGCATCCAGGCCCGATGAATCGCGGCGTCGAGATCGATTCGAGCGTTGCCGATGGCGCCCAGTCGGTGATTTTGCCGCAGGTGACTTACGGGATTGCAGTGCGGATGGCGGTAATGAGCATATTGGCCGGGAATTAGGATCGAGGCTTAGAATCTCACTCGGAAGGGACAGCAACATGGAACCGTGCACTTCGTCCGCTTCCGAGCCTTCAAAAACAGGACTGCCGCTCAAGCATTGCCGAAACCCGCTCAAAACGAAAAGATGACCACTCCACGACATTACGCAAGAGCTCCGATTACCGAAGCCATAATAGACCTTCGAGTGAATTTGCCGCCTGTCGTTGACGTGCTGAAACTGAGTCTAGTTCAAGCCGTGGGCGATTCAAATTATCTGGATGGAGAGCAGCTCTATAGCGGGTATGGGCAGATTCAGTTTGGACCGCAGGTAAGTGCGTCGGCTAGTAGGTCATCTACCGGCTTCATTTTTCGGAGCGTAGACGGAAAGTATATTTACCAAGCCCGGCTCGATGGATTTACCATGAGCCGTTTGGCTCCCTACGAAAGCTGGAACGTCTTTCGGGATGAGGCTCGCCGGTTGTGGGACGTGTATTGCTCTGTTGCTATACCCCTGAGTGTAGGTCGACTTGCCGTTCGCTATATAAATCGAATAGATATCCCTCTTCCTTTGCAGGATTTCAAAGACTATCTGCGTACTGTTCCCGAAGTATCACCGGATTTGCCTCAAGGACTGTCAGCATACTTTATGCAGCTCGCCATACCTCAAAACGATATAGAAGCCATGGCGCTCATCAATCAGACGATGATCGAGCCTGCCTCTCCAGGGGTGGTCTCGGTCGTCTTGGATGTCGATATTTTTCGCACAACAGAGTTTACGCCCCAAGAAGAAGGAATCTGGCAGTTTTTCGAAATGCTTCACGATCGGAAAAACGAAGTGTTTGAAGCGTGTATAACCGATAAAGCGAGAGGACTATTCGATGATGCCCCTAGCTTCCCCCTCTAATAATGCGAACTTATTTTTCCCGAGCATACTGGACGCCTGGTGGGCTGATGCCGGACGCGCCCAAGGCGAAGAGGGTAAACAACTTTGTAAGAACGCAAGAGATGTATATTTTCAGTGGAATAGCCGCAGCCAAAACAGCCAAAACTTTGTCGCTATCGATGATCTCGCCGTATATCAACGCGTGCCCCTGAAACCAAGCTTTTTTGTTAAAGCGCGTTATACGTACGTAGGAAGAATGAAACCCCGTTTCTTTCCTTCTGATCGGTAGTTCCCATGACGCCCTTCTGGAGCAGAACGTGCGGTCGCATTCTTAATCAAGGCGATTTGCTGACAGGCTGCCTGATTCCAGTATTCAATCCCGATTTTGGCAACAGCGCTACGGAGGAAGTGCCGATCTCAGAAGCGGATCTGATTATCGTGACCCAAACCTGCGATCTGGAACACGGCAAAGTGTCATTTGGCGGTCTATGTCCGATCTATCCTCTGAGCGAGTTTGAGGAGGTCAATTCAAAATTCAAAAAGAAGGGGCAATGGGAGGAAGTTCGTAAAGGCCGGGTGCCGGGGTTGCACCTGCTCGCCTCTCCTTTAACGCCACAAGACAATCAGAAAGCCCTTGTCGTAGACTTCGGTCAGATATTCAGCCTTCCATTCGGCTACCTAGCTGCCCGAGCAGAAGCGCTCGGCAATCGATGGCGGCTCGACTCCCCATTTCTTGAGCATTTCTCGCAGGCTTTCGCCCGATTCTTTATGCGAGTAGGGTTGCCTTCCACTATCCCGCCGTTCAAATAGACCTCGGCATGGGTGATAAGGCATTCACCTGATTTCGGCAATCTGTGCGATCTATGCTTTTATGAGCGGCAGCAGCGCCCACCGCGTTGGCCTGAGAAATCTTCCTCGCTAATATGAAGCTGCGTATAAAAAATGGTCGTGTCATCGACCCGAAAAACAAGGTCGATGCTGCGCGCGATGTATTCATCGCCGATAACAAAATCGCCGCGCTCGACCGCGCACCCGACGGCTTTCAAGCCGACCGCACCATCGACGCCAGCAATCTCGTCGTCTGCCCCGGCCTCATCGATCTTTCGGCGCGGCTGCGCGAGCCGGGCTTCGAGTACAAGGCAACGCTCGAATCCGAAATGCTCGCCGCGGTTGCCGGCGGCGTCACCAGCCTCGTTTGCCCGCCCGATACCGACCCGCCGCTCGATGAACCGGGGTTGGTCGAAATGCTCAAGCACCGCGCGAAAAGCCTGAATCAGGCACGCGTTTACCCACTCGGCGCGCTCACCCAGGGTTTGCGCGGCGAGCGGCTGACCGAGATGGCGGAACTGACCGACGCCGGCTGCGTGGCCTTTTCGCAGGCCGACGTTCCGCTGCGCGACGCCGCGGTGCTGCTGCGCGCGATGCAATATGCGGCGACCTTCGGCTTCAGCGTCTGGCTGCGCCCGGAAAACGGCAGTCTGGCGCGCGGCGGCGTCGCCCACGATGGCGAGGTTGCGACGCGCCTCGGCCTGGCGACGATACCGGTTTGCGCCGAGACCGTAGCGTTGGCGACCATGCTGCTGCTCGCGCGCGAAACCGGCGCGAAACTTCATCTGTGCCGGCTGTCGAGCGCCGCCGGCGTCGAGATGATCCGAGTCGCCAAGCGCGACGGTCTCTCGATCACGTGTGATATCGCGATCAATCACGCGCATCTGTGTGAAAACGACATCGGCTTTTTCGATTCGAATTGCCACCTGAGTCCGCCGCTCAGAAGCGCTGCCGACCGCGACGCGCTGCGCGCGGCCCTGCAGGACGGCACGATAGACGCGATTTGCTCCGACCATACGCCGGTCGACGACGACGCCAAGCAACTGCCGTTTGCCGAAGCCGAAATCGGCGCGACCGGCCTCGAACTCCTGCTGCCGCTGACCCTGAAATGGGCGCGGGAGAGCGGTATCCCACTGACCACGGCCCTTGCCAAAATCACATCGGAACCGGCGCAGATCATCGGCCTGGCCGCCGATCGAGCAAGTGGGCAATCGGCCGGTCAACTCGGCGTCGGCGCCGCTGCCGACATCTGCATCTTCGATCCCGCGCTGCGCTGGAAAGTCGAAGCGAAAGCCCTAAAAAGTCAAGGCAAAAACACGCCTTTTATCGGCCAGGAAATGCTCGGCAAGGTACGCTACACGCTGGTCAACGGCGAGGTGGTTCGGGAGCCGGCCTAGCCCGCGTTTCGTCTGCGGCAGCGCGTCAGAACTAAGCCTTGATCCGAATGTCTGCAAGTAAGCGTATTTTTAACCCGAACAAGCGCATTTCTAACCCCGAAAAATATGAATCCCTTACTCGATTTTTCCGGATTGCCGCGTTTTGCCGAATTCAATGTCAGCAATGTTGCGCCAGCCGTCGAACAACTGTTATCCGAAAACCGCGCGCTGGTCGCCAGGCTCGTCGCTGAGGCCGACGCGCCGACCTGGGACAATTTCGTGCAGCCGCTGGAAGACGCCAACGAGCGCCTGAGCCGCGCCTGGGGTCAGGTCGGGCACTTGAATGGCGTGATGAACAGCCCTGAGTTGCGCGAAGTGTATAACGCGAATCTGCCGCATATCGTGCAGTACTACACCGAGCTCGGTCAGCACCAGGGCCTGTATGAGAAATACCGGCAGCTGAAGGCCGCGCCATCATTTTCGCGGCTCAGCCCCGCGCAGCAAAAAATCGTGGAAAACGAGTTGCGCGATTTTCGCCTCGGCGGCGCCGAATTGCCGGCTGAGCAGAAACAGCGCTTCATGGAAATCAGCGAGGAGCTGGCCGCGACCTCATCGAAGTTCAGCGACAACCTGCTCGATGCAACCAATGCCTTCGCGCACTATGTTCAAAATCGCGACGAGCTGGCCGGCCTGCCCGACGACGTCGTCGAAACCGCGCAAAAAGCCGCGGCCGACGAAGGCAAGCCCGGTTACAAACTGACGTTGCACGCGCCGTGCTATCTGCCGGTCCTGCAATACGCCGAAAATCGTCCCTTGCGGGAATTGATGTATCGCGCCTACGTGACGCGGGCATCCGAGTTCGGCAAAGCGGAATGGGATAACACGGCAGGGATCAAAAAAATTCTGACCTTGCGCCGTGAAATCGCACGCTTGCTCGGTTTTTCGAACTACGCCGAGCTTTCGCTGGAGCCCAAAATGGCGGGAAGCCCGCGCGAGGTGCTCGATTTCCTCGCCGATCTGGCAAAGAAGGCCAGGCCGTTTGCCGAGCGCGATCTCGCCGAGTTGCAAGCCTTTGCGAAACAGTCGCTGGGAATGAACGAACTGGAAGCCTGGGATATCGGCTTCGCGTCGGAAAAGCTGCGCGTCGCGCGCTACGCGTTTTCGGATCAGGACGTGAAGCAGTATTTTCCTGAAACCAAAGTTCTCCCCGGCATGTTCAAGGTCGTCGAAACGCTCTATGACGTGCGCATCAAGCCGGCCGACGCGCCGGTCTGGCATCCGGATGTGCGCTTCTTCAATATCGAAGATCGCAGCGGCGCGCAGGTCGGCCAGTTCTATCTCGACCTGTATGCGCGCCCGTCGAAGCGCGGAGGCGCCTGGATGGACGACGCGATTACGCGCCGGCGGCTAACCAGCGCAGCCGGGACCAACGGTATTCAAGCACCGGTCGCTTATTTGACGTGCAATTTCTCGGCTCCGGTCAGCGGCAAGCCCGCCGTCTTTACGCACGATGAAGTGATTACGCTATTTCATGAATTCGGCCATGGTCTGCATCATCTGCTGACGCGCGTCGATGAGCTTGGCGTGTCGGGCATCAACGGCGTCGAATGGGATGCCGTCGAATTGCCCAGCCAGTTCATGGAAAATTTTTGCTGGGAGTGGGACGTGCTGAAACATATGACGGCGCATGTTGGTAGCGGTACGCCCGCGAGCAGTGAGCAGGGCTCCCGCTTGCGGGATGCGAACGTCCGCGAGTCGGGCGCGGCGCCGTCCGTAAGCGACGCGTCTGACTTTGAGGTTAAACGCGCCCGGCCCGACGTCAATTCTGTCCCGGATGGCGAGCCGTTGCCGCGCAGCTTGTTCGACAAGATGCTGGCTGCTAAGAATTTCCAGGGCGGTCTGACGACGGCGCGTCAGATCGAATTCTCGTTGTTCGACATGCGCGCGCATTTCGA
>JACMKV010000427.1 GCA_014379915.1 Burkholderiales bacterium | reverse complement strand
GTTTGTCGCTGGCTGTGCTCGCCGGCTGCGCGAGCTATCGTCCCGAAATACCGGTTTCCAGGGGACACATCGACAAGGAAACGGTCGCCCCCAAGCCTGAAGTTACGCCTCCTCCGGTTGCCCGCGGCGCTTATGTTCCGCCGCCCAAGCCAGCCGTCAAGCAGCCTACCTACAGCGTCGTCGTAAACGACGTTCCGGTAAAGGAATTGCTGTTTGCCCTCGCCCGCGACAGCAAGCAGAACATCGACATTCACCCAGGAATCACGGGCAAGGTCACGCTGAACGCAGTCAACGAAACGCTGCCGGCGATTCTCGATCGCATCGCACGCCAGGTCGATATGCGTTACCGCCAGGAAGGCAATGCGCTGATCGTCGAGCAAGATACGCCGTTCATGAAAACGTACCGCGTGAATTATGTGAATTTGTCACGCGAGACGACGTCGACTTCCAGCGTTGCAACCCAGATTTCGAGCACCAGCGGCAGCGGTACGCAGACTGCGGGCGGGCAAGGCAGTCCGGTTGCTGGCAGCACCGGCAACGCATCGAACACCACGGTCACGAGCAAATCGAGCAATGATTTTTGGGATGTGTTGGCGCAGAACATGCGCAATATCCTGGCTTCAACCCAAGCACAAAAACTTTCCTCGGAAGAAAGAATAGCGCGCCTGGACCAGATCAAGGCCGCGCAGACCGAGCGCCTGCAGCAGGCCGCGGCAGTAAGCGGCGCCGGCACTTCGGCTGCCAACCTGTTCAGTACCGCGTTCGGCCCGCCTTTGCCGGTTCCAGGCGATCCGAAAGACGACATCGTTATCAATCCCGTCGCTGGCACCGTCAGCGTCCTGGCCACCGAGCGGCAGCAGGCCTTGGTCCAGCAATACCTGGATAGCGTGACCTCATCGGTCCAGCGCCAGGTGCTGATCGAAGCGACGATCGTCGAAGTGCGGCTTTCAGATACCTACCAGGCAGGTGTCGATTTCAGCCGCCTGGCGATAACCGGCGGCCTGAATGTAACGCAGTCGCTCACGTCAGGCAGCTTGTTGAGCCCGCCGAATCTGACCATTGGATATTTCAATCCGACGTCCGCGATCGGCAACATTGCAGCCGCGGTCAGACTGCTCGAACAATTCGGTAATGCGCGCGTGCTATCCAGCCCGAAACTGATGGCGTTGAACAATCAGACAGCGCTGCTGAAAGTTGTCGATAACAAGGTGTTTTTTAACGTCCAGGCGCAAACCGTAACTAATGACAGAATCGCAGTCACCACCTTTAACTCGACGATCAATACCGTCCCGGTCGGCTTGGTGATGTTCGTAACCCCGCAAATCGACGAAAACGGCAGCGTAATGCTGAACGTGCGCCCCACCGTTTCGCGCATCACAAGCTTTGTGCGCGATCCCAATCCTTCGCTGGCCGCCGCCAACGTTTCCAACCTTATTCCCGAAATCCAGGCGCGTGAAATGGAATCAGTGCTGCGCGTTGGCAGCGGTCAGACCGTTGTGCTCGGCGGGCTTATGCAGGACGACGTCAGACGCAATCGCGACGGCGTGCCGGTCCTGTCGCGACAACCGGTAATCGGCGATGTTTTCAGTTTCCGCGATGAGGCCGTGGTCAAGTCCGAACTGATCATCTTTTTGCGCCCGGTGGTGGTGACCAATCCGTCGCTCGAATCCGAAGAGCTTAAATCGCTGCAGCGCTTTTTGCCGTCGAGAAGCAGCAACGAGGCCGCGAAGTGAGCTTATTGCTGAAAGCCTTGCAGAAAGCCGGCGAGGAACGGATTGGTGTTGCCGGCCAGGCTTCCGCGCATTCGCCGCGCGAACTGACGCTGCACCCCCTGGATCACGTATCGACCGCGCGAAAACCGATTTACACCGACGCAAGTCCGGCACAAGCCGCCGCCATCCTGGCGGCAAGCAGCCCACCCGCGCGTGCGGCGGATTATGTCCGCGAACGTCCGCTGGTGGTATTTTCGGCCGTCGCCGCATTGTTCCTGGTAGCCTACGGTTCCTACGTTTATTTCCAACTGGCGCCGCCCGCTCCGGCGCCAGTCGCATATCAGCCGCCGCCTTTAGCTTCGCCGGCCGCTGCGTCACCGACTGCCGCTTTGCCGGCCGCCGCTTTACCGGGCACCGCATCGCCGAGCGCATCGCGCATGGCATCGACTAATTCTGGTCCTATCGCTTCCGCGCAAGCCGCGCAACTACCGTCGGCCAGGCCGGTTATGCAGCGCTTGGCTCCATCGCTCTCGGCGGTAGCGAAAGAGCCGCGATCTCCTGCAAACAGCGGCGCTCAATTCGTTGCCAATGAACCAGCTTTTTCAGACGGCAATTCGACGCGCAGCGCGCAGAAGACGACGATCGATGAGAGCGCTTCCAATCAGCCGGTTAGCACCCCGAGATCGAAGCAGAGCGCGATTGCGATCGCAAAGTCGAAACCCGGCCCCAGCCCCATACCTGGATTTGAGCCCGCGCGCAGCATCGACATAAGCCGGGAAACGCCGGCCGCCAAGATCAACCAGGATCTGGCGGATGCCTACCAGGCTTTGCAAAGCGGCCATCACGCCGATGCCGAATCGCGCTACAAAAAACTCGCGCAAGCTGAACCGAAAAACGCCGATGTGCTGCTCGGCCTCGCCGCGATTGCGATCCAGCAAAACCAGTCGGAACACGCGAGCGAATACTATTTCCGGATTCTTGAGTCCGATCCGAAGAACGCCTTGGCACAGGCTGGTTTGATTGCAGTCGGCGGCCAGGCCGATCGCCAAAACGCCGAAACGCGGCTCAAGCAATTGATTGATCGCGAACCATCGGCGTTTCTTTATTTTGTGCTGGGCAATCTGTACGCCGATCAGGCGCAGTGGGCAGCCGCGCAAGCCGCCTATTTTCAGGCGCATCATTTACAGCCCGATCACCCCGATTACGCATTCAATCTGGCAATTGGGCTCGAGCATTTGAGCCAGCGCAAGCTATCTGTCGACTATTATCGGCGCGCGCTCTCCCTTGCCGCTCTTCGCGGCAACGCCAGCTTTGACGCGACCACGGTTGAGCGGCACGTCGCCGAACTCGCGGCTGCCGGGGAATAAGAGAAACGCCGTGATCGAGCAGCGCAAAAAACTTCGCTTGGGCGAGCTTCTCATCCAACAGGGATCGATTACCCAGGATCAGCTGCGTATCGCGCTCATTGAACAGAAGACCAATCCAATCCCGATCGGCCGGCTGTTCGTGCAGCTCGGCTTCGTCACCGAAGCCGTGATCCGCGACATGCTCGCGCAGACCATTGGTCAGGAAAGCATCGATCTGACGCAAGTCGTGGTCGATGCCGATGCGCTGAAGCTGGTGCCGCAGGATTTCGCGCGCCGTCATCGCCTGCTGCCGATCGCATTCGACGCCGAAACGCAAACGCTAATCGTTGCAGTCAGCGAAATTTTCAATGTGGTTGCGCTCGATCAGCTGCGCGCCTCGCTCGGCGCCGAGATCGATCTTAAAACCGTGCTGGCCGGCGAAGCCCAGCTCGAAGAAACCATCGATCACTTTTACGGCTTCGAGCTGTCGGTCGACGGCATCCTGCGCGAGATCGAAACCGGCGAGATCGATTACCAAAGCCTGCCAGGCGGCGGAGAAGAATACACCCAGCCGATCGTTCGTCTGGTCGGCGCATTGCTGATCGACGCCGTCAAGCGCGGCGCTTCCGACGTTCACTTCGAGCCAGAATTTGCGTTTTTGCGCATTCGCTATCGCATCGACGGCGTCCTTGAGCAGGTGCGCAGCCTGCACAAGACCTATTGGCCGGGCGTCGCGGTACGCCTGAAAGTGATCTGCGGCATGAACATCGCGGAGACGCGCGCCGCACAGGACGGCCGCCTGTCGCTGAATTTGAACGGCCGTCCGATCGATTTTCGCGCGTCGACCTTGCCGACCATTTACGGCGAAAACATCGTGCTGCGCGTGCTCGACCGCGACAAGTCGATTCTTCGGCTCGATGGCATGAATCTGCCCGAGCGCACGATTGCAATCCTGAACCGGTTGATGGCGCGGCCGGAAGGAATTCTGATATTGACCGGGCCGACCGGCAGCGGCAAAACGACGATGCTGTATTCGTTGTTGTCGCAAGTCAACAAAGAGACGGTCAACATCATGACGATGGAAGACCCGGTCGAGTACCCGGTCACCTTGATGCGGCAAACATCAGTCAATGAAACCGTCAAACTCGATTTTGCCAGCGGCATACGCTCGATAATGCGGCAGGATCCCGACATCATTTTGGTCGGCGAAATTCGCGACCGTGAAACCGCCGAGATGGCATTTCGCGCGGCGATGACCGGCCATCAGGTCTACACGACGCTGCATACTAATTCGGCGATCGGCGCGTTTCCGCGCCTGCTCGATATCGGGATTCTGCCGGACATCATGGCCGGCAACATTATTGGCGTGATCGCGCAGCGTCTGGTCCGCGTATTGTGCCGGCATTGCCGGGAGAGTTATCGGCCGGTACCCGAAGAACTCGCCCTGTTCCGTAAAGATGCCGACGGGTTGCACGAGCTTTACCGGCCCGTCGGCTGCAAGCAGTGCCACTTCAAGGGATACAAGGGGCGCATGGCGCTGATGGAAGTGCTGCCGATGGATGGCGACCTCGATGAACTGGTAGCCCGTCGCGCGACCGCGCGGGAATTGAAAAGCGCAGCGCGGCAGAAGAACTTCCTCTCCCTGGCCGATGACGGTCTGAAACGCGTGATCGATGGAACGACGAGCCTGGCCGAGGTCGGGCGCACCGTCGATCTGACCGGTTGCCTGACTTAGCTCTGGACCCGGACCCCGTCGTGCCCGCATTCCTGTACAAAGCGGTAGACAAAAGCGGCCGGCGCGCGCGTGGCAATTTGATCGCGGTCAACGAAGTCGATCTCGAATTGCGGCTGCGTCGCATGGGCCTCGATCTGATCACCTTGCGCGCCGTCAAACCCGGTTCAGCTTTGCTCGCGCGCGGCAAGAAGATTACCCGGCGCGATCTGATCACCTTCTGCTTTGATGTCGAGCAAGTCGTTCGCGCCGGCATTCCGCTGCTCGAAGGCATGCGCGATTTGCGCGACAGTATGGATAATCCGCGCTTTCGCGAAATCATCGCTTCCCTGATCGAAGACATGGAAGGCGGCAAAACCTTGTCGCAGGCTTTGGCGACGCATCCAGCCGTGTTCAATCACGTTTTTGTCGGCTTGGTCAAAGCCGGCGAGACCGCGGGGCGCTTGCCGGAAATTTTCGAAAATCTCGGCACGACCTTGAAGTGGCAGGACGAAATCGTCCTGCAAACGCGGCGGCTAATGCTGTATCCAATGCTGGTTCTGGCTCTCGTGATCGTGGTTGTTGTCGTCCTGCTGGTCGTGCTTGTACCGCAGGTCGTCTCGCTATTGAAGACGATGAACATCGCTTTGCCGTTGCAGACGCGCGTGCTGATTGCGCTATCCAACGCGATCATCGCGTGGTGGCCGATTTTGCTCGGGATACCGCTGCTCGCTGTGACGTCTGTCGCGATCGCTATACGTCGCAATCCACGGGCGCGCTATCTTTGGGATTATGTACAGCTGAGAATCCCGGTCACCGGTGAGATTCTGCAGAAAATCATACTTGCACGATTCGCCAATTTCTTCGCGCTGATGTATCAGTCCGGCATCACCGTATTGGAAGCGATCAAGACCAGCGAGGAAATCGTGGTCAACCGCGTTATCGCAGAGGGGCTGGCGCGCGCCGGCCAGCAGATTAGCGGCGGCGAAAGCCTGACCGAATCGTTTCGCAACATCGGCGTGTTTCCGCCGCTGGTGCTGCGCATGCTGCGCGTGGGCGAAACCACCGGCGCGCTCGATTCGGCGCTGCTCAATATCAGCTATTTCTACAACCGCGACGTCAAGGAAGCAGTCGATCGTGCAATGAAGCTCTTGGGCCCGGTGATGACCATCGTGCTCGCTTCGATCCTCCTGTTCATCATGATGGCGACACTGATGCCTGTCTACGACATCATCGGACAACTCAAGCTGTGATTACCGAAAAGCTGCTTCTATGCATATCGGCGGCGCAAACCACCGCCGCACACTGGCGGCGCGGCCGACTCGTCGAATGCCGCGCGTTCGCTCGCAGCGATCAAGGGCTGGTTGAATTCGATAGCTATCTGACCGGTTTCATCGATACTCCGGTATACGTGCTGGCCGATTCGGTCGAGGAAGACGTGCGCTTCGAAACCCTGCCTCATGCGACCGGCGGTGATCGCGCGCAACTGATCAAGCGCAAGCTGACGCAGATCTACCGCACGACGCCTTACCACGTCGCAAAACTGCGCGGCCGCGACGCAAGCAAGCGACGCGACGACCGCTTTCTTTTTGCCGCGCTGACCAATCCGGAGCTGATCGATAACTGGATCGAAGTTCTCAAACTGCGCGATATGCCGATAGCCGGCGTCTACCTTGCGTCCATGGTCGGCCGCACCCTGCTCGACAAGCTGAATATCGCGATACCGAATCTGCTGCTTGTTGCGCAGACCGCGGCAGGGTTGCGCCAGACCTATTTTCACGCGCGCGCGTTGGCGGCGAGCCGGCTGACATCGCGCGAAAAGCGAAATGACGATGCGCGCAGCGCAACGCTCAGTGAAGAGATCACCAATACGCGGCGCTATCTCGAATCGCTCAAGGTCAAGCCGCAGGACGAGCCGCTATCGGTCGTGGTCATCGATCACGATGGTTCGTTGCCGCGCTCGGATCTAAAATTCGACTGTGAAACGCATTTCCAGCACGTCGATCGCGACGAACTCGCGAAGCGTCTCGGCATTTCAGTCGCCCTGCTTGCGCAGTTCCCCGACGCGCTGCAATTGCATTTGCTTGGATTGCAGGCGCCTGATTCGAATTTGGCACGGCCGCAGCTCATCAGTAATTTCCGTCACCACCGACAGCGCCGGGCGCTTTACGCGCTCAGCACGGCGGCGGCGGTCGCCGCCGTTGCATGGACCGGCCTGAACGTATACCAGCGTGTCGACTATGACTGGCAAACAGCTGGACTCGCGGATCAGACAGCGCGCTATCAGTCGCAATATGCCCAGGCCAGCCAGCAGTTTCCGCAAGCGCCGACGTCTGCCGATAATCTGCAGCGCATCGTCGAAGCCGCGCAAAAAATAAGAAGCGAGGGGCGCACCCCAGAGATGCTGCTCAAGGTGGTGAGCCGCGCGATTGACCTTAATCCCGATATTGCACTGAAGCGATTGGTATGGCACGCAGGAGTGTCTGTTACTGCAAGTCCCGGTGAATTCGCGCCAACCAGGGCCGGCGTTGAAACAGGTTCGATCGAAGGCGAAATCATTCCTTTCAACGGCAACTATCGAGCCGCACTTGAAACCATAAACCGTCTGATCGCGGCGCTTCAGGCCGATCAGGCAGTTGCCGATGTAAGAGTCGAGCAGTTGCCGCTAAATATCAATTCGGCTGCCAGTTTGAGCGGGAGCACCACGAATAGCACGCGAACCTCAACGGCGCCGTTCAAGCTCACCGTTGTATTCAGAATGGAGTTGGCATCATGACGGTGAAAGCGGGCGGGCTGAAAAGACTGCGCGCGCCTGTCGCAACCTTGCTGCTCGTACTGGGCTGCAGCGCTGCAGCTGTTGCGCTGACGGACCGCGACCTTGGCGCAGCCAGACAACGTACCGAACAACACGAGCGGCAGGTTCGTGAGGCGCGACTGCGTTTGCAGAAATCAGGCGAGGAAAAAGCCATCATTTTGCGCTACCTGCCTGAATACCAGGCATTGCAGAAACAAGGCTTCATCGGCGCCGAACAACGCATCGATTGGCTCGATGGTCTACGCGCGGCTAACGCTCGCGCAAGCCTGTTTGGTATCGAATACCAGATCGGCGCTCAACAGCCGTATGCGAATGTCCATGCGTTGGGAGCCAATACGCTCCCGTTCCAGCAATCGCTAATGAAGATCAGCTTTAAGCTGTTGCACGAAGAAGACCTGCTGCGATTTTTCAAGATTCTGGAAGATCAAGACGCAGGAACCTACGCATTGAATGAATGCGCGCTCGAGCGCATTGCCGGCAGCCCTGGCGGCGTCCAATCCAATTTGCGAGCCGAATGCGAGCTCGCATGGATTACGCTGAACGCTGCAGCGGTGAAACCATGACGCAGAAACTTTTCATCGCTGCGCTACTTTCCGCGGCTCTCATCTCGCCAATTTGCACGGCCGCTGAAATGGGCCCAACATCGGCACCGCTTGGCAGACTATTCTTCTCGCCGAACCAGCGCGCCGAGCTAGATCGCGTACGCCATGCTCCACCAGTATCGCCACCGAAACCGGCGATTCAAGTCGTCGCCAAGGCCCTCGCGCCTCCACCTTTGCTGACCCCGGAGATCGTCACCGTAAACGGCATCGTTCAGCGCAGCGATGGCCAGTCGACGGTTTGGATTAACGATCAACCTGTGACAGAGCACGAAGCGGAAGGTCAGGCAAGCGTTAAGCCGATCGGGGCAGGCGCCGCCACCGTTGTGCTACCCAAGTCGGGCCGCATGGAAGTGAAAGTTGGGCAAAGCTTAAATTTTCGAACAGGCGAAATTAGCGAACGCTATAAAGGATCGACCAACGAGGATCCATCGAATCGTCTGAACGACGTCACTCGTGGTCCTACAAACAATGCGGCCTCGCGAGGAACGGCCAACTCTAGCTTCACGTCTGGCAGAGCGCAATGAGCTTGAGACCCAAGCGTTGTACGACCAAAACGCATGACCAACACGGCGCCGCGATTTTGATTGTTCTCCTGGTAATCGTTATGGGTGCAGCCGGCGTGTTTCTGGCATCGATGACGCGCGCTACGGCGCGTTTAGAAAACATGGATCAAACAGCCTTGGCGCTTGCGCAAGCGAGGGACGCTTTAATTGGCCGAGCAGTTTCTCACGCTAACGCGTTCACCGGTCCTGAAGTCAAGCCAGGCTTACTGCCATACCCGGACAGAAATGGAGACGGGAACTACAACGGAAATAGCGATTGTCCGCCCCAAAACTCTGGCTCTGTAGGCAGCAACCTCCTTCTGGGGAGACTTCCTTTTGTCGGAGAAGATAATCCTTGTGAAGATCCACGAGGATTGGGCATCGATGTAGTGGATGGAAGCGGCGAAAGATTGTGGTATGCGGTATCTCGCAATCTCGTCGATGATAGAGTGCCGTCCAGTTCACCCAACGTACCGGACAAATTGAATGGGAATAGCGACTGGTTGACTGTGCGAGATTCCACCGGCGGCATTTTAAGCAATACCGTAGCCTTCATATTGATAGCGCCAGGAACAAGCGTCTCTACACAAAATCGTTCGGGAGCAGCCGCCCCGCGTAACTTTCTGGATGCATACACCGTTTGTTCGGGAAGCCCATGTACTCCAACGATCCATAGGAATTGGGATAACGATCTGAACTTCGTTACCGCAGCGGATACCAATCTAATTCCTCAAGGGAGCAATCAGTTCAACGACAAGCTTCTTTACGTCACTCGCGATGAGTACCGTTCGGCCATTGCGAATCGGGTGGCGGGAGAGGCTAAGATACAGCTAACGGCTTATCACGATACGAAGGGCTCTTTTCCCCTTCCGTCGCCGACAGCGGATGGCGAGTGCGCCCCATCGCCGCCATCGCCCAACGGCTTCGTTCCCCGAAAAGACGATAATTCCGATTGTTCCGGTGCTGGAATCATAACCGGACTGCCAGTTTGGTTCGCTGAATGGGCCCCCTACGTCGGATTCTCGATAACGGGGCCGTCCTTGGCCACGCTTTCCATTGCTGGGAAAGATTTTCCAATCACTCCGTAGTCAAGATAGGAAATAAAGTGTTCAGGACCTCCGTTCCGCGATTTTCTTCGGGATTCACTCTAGTCGAGCTTGCTATTGTCATTTTAATAATTGGCTTGCTTCTGGGAGGACTCCTGACCCCGCTTTCGGCCCAGATCGAATTGCGCCGCTTGAGCGAAACGCAAAAGACACTGCAAGAAATACGGGATGCCTTGGTCGGTTTTGCTGTCACGAATGGGCATCTGCCGTGCCCTGATTACGATACCGACCCTGCCGCGGCCGGCTATGGCGTGGAGGATTCTTCATGCAATGCACCGACCGTCGAGGGTTTCTTGCCCTGGAAGA
Source organism: Burkholderiales bacterium (assembly GCA_014379915.1). Taxonomy (GTDB): domain Bacteria; phylum Pseudomonadota; class Gammaproteobacteria; order Burkholderiales; family JACMKV01; genus JACMKV01. The sequence continues at coordinate 1,621 of JACMKV010000427.1, read as the reverse complement.
CGCTCGGAGTCGCGGATGTCGATGCCTGGGGCGCGAGAAGAAGTGCAGCAGCGTCGCCACGGCTAGGAGACTGGCGGTATCGCGTAGATCGCAATTACGTGACAACCACATCCTTCCGCACTTCTGCATTCCTCACGAGCGCTGCTGCTTTTCAGGATAATCTGCAGGTTAACGACAGGGCAGGCAACCAGTTGACGACAGATAATGAACGAGCGATCGCCGTTGTTTATTCTGCCGGCAAAGACGCAACCCCCAATCTTGAAAATGGCATCTTCAACTCGACCTACGCAAGCGACGTTCTCGACAATCTCGATCCAACCAGTTCGACGCACTACGACGATGTACTGATCTGGTTATCGCGCCCTTTTATCATCAATCGAATGGTTGCGGCAGGACGGCTACCTTAAATAGCGCTGACCTTGGCGAAAGCGAGCTGAGCGTAAAGCAGACGTTTCCCGGCTCATTGCTCTGTAAAGACAATCGATACTGAATCTGCTCCGCCTGCTGGTGCGCGTGATACAAACCAATCCCCAATCCAGTACGGGAAGGCACCGGCCCCCCGAACAATTGCCGCGCGATAGCGGCATTCACTGGTGCCCCGTTATCACATACGGAAAGTCGCGCTCCTGAATCAAATGACAGCCCAACTGTGAGTTCAAAATCAGCTTGCGCGCGACTTTTGTTCATAGCGTTTTGCACGAGATTGTCGGCGATGCTATCGAACAACTCGGCAGGCAAGGAGACGCCTTGCGGATTTCCGGCTAGATTGAATTTAATCTGCGTGTTGTTGTTGTAACGCTGCTTCAGGTTTTCCCACCACCGCGCAGCATCGATCAGCGCCGTATCGATTTTCTCCGGCGCCTTCAGTTTTTCCAGTGTTCCCTGCAAACGTTGCGTAATTTGCGGCAATTGACGCTGCATCAGCGCGCGCAGTGCTTCGGCCTGATCGGCGTCGGAGCCTTCAGCCGCCGCGCAGAGCGATCGCAACGATTGCAGCAAATTCTTGACGTCATGCGTAAGCCGCGCGCCAGTCTCGTAGATCGCCTGGGTATAGGCATTGTTGCGCTGAGCAAGCTCGCGCCGTTTGGCGTCATAGAAATCTCCGAGCAGGCGCAGCAGCAATTTCACGTGCACGGTCAGCGCCGGGCCCAAAGTCGAGTGCGTGAAGATCAAAAAATCTACTCCACGAAACGAAAATTGAGAGCTGAATTTGGATGCTTCGCCCACCTCACCATCGCTTGTTGGGCCGTGCCAGCGGACGCCCGAAACCCAAGGCAAGCGCGTCATTTCGTCAACAGCACCGGCCAGAAATTTTTCCGGATCGTCTTCGTGGTCGGCCAGATTGGCGAGGCTTTGCATCCAGGTTTCGAACGGCAGTCCGATCGACAGGAAATAGCTCGACAGGAACTGCTGCAAGCCGCCAAAACGCGCGTTTGGATTCCATAGCCAGCTGACAACAATCAGCAGGAAGGCGATTACCAGCAGCGTTTGGGCGAGCGCCGGCACGTAATCGTTCTGACTGACTACCTTGACGACAAAGCTGCCAAGAATCAGTGCGGTTACCCCAAGAAACAGCAGCAGACTGTAGATTAGATCCACGGCGACGGGCGCCGCTGTTCCC